>NZ_OAOP01000007.1 GCF_900207585.1 Bacillus oleivorans
AACTGCTTCTATTTTTTCCTCTATGTTAAATTTAGACATATAAAAACTGCACCTCCAATTGTTAGTTGTGTGTCTAACAATTGGGGTGCAGTTCAATGAAATCGATGGTTTTTTTGTCACTTTTTTCGATTATTTATAGAGAAAGAATCGGATTATTTTATTTAATGGCGTGGTGTTCTTTGATAACTCTTATTGAATTCAATTCAAAATCTTCAGGTCCCTGAACAGGCAGTCCGACTTCGATATTTTTCTTAATGTAAGCAAGGTTCTCTTTCGTAATGATTTCCCCTGGGATGAAAATCGGAATTCCAGGAGGATAGACCATGACAAATTCTGCGATGATTCTGCCTGTCGACAGTTCTAAAGGAATAACTTCTGTTTCTGCGTAAAAGGCATCTCTTGGAGATAAGGCTAATACAGGGATGTCTGGGAGCAGAACCTCAATTTTCTCTCCCTCCTGATAGTCTTTACAAATATAAGCTAACTTTTGAAGCGATTGAACTAATTCGTTTGTCTCAGACTCCGTATCTCCAGGTGTGATAATACAGAGTAAATTATAAAGGTCAGAAAGTTCTACCTCGATCCGGGCTTCCTCTCTTAACCATTTCTCAGCATCATAACCGGTAATTCCTAAATCCCGAACATGAATAATTAATTTAGTTGGATCATAATCGAATGTCGCCTTTGTTCCTAAAATTTCTCTGCCAACACAATAAAGTCCATCAATTTCATTAATTTTTTCACGTGTTTTTTCTGCCAGCTCAATCGTCTGCTCCAACAAAGCCTTACCTTCTGTTACCAGTCGCTTGCGGGCAACGTCCAAGGAAGCAAGCAGTAAATAAGAAGTGGACGTAGTGGTCAGCATACTTAAAATCGACTGAACGCGTTTTGGTGAAACAAGTCCTTCTCTGACATTTAAGATGGAGCTTTGTGTCATTGAACCCCCAAGCTTATGAACACTGGTTGCTGACATGTCTGCACCTGCCTGCATAGCAGAGAGAGGTAATTCTTCATGAAAGTGAATGTGAACACCGTGAGCTTCGTCCACTAATACCGGAACCGAATAGGAATGGGCGATTTCAACTATTTTTTTTAGATCAGCAGAAATTCCAAAATAAGTGGGGTTAATAACAAAAACCCCTTTAGCATCCGGATTCTGTTGTAAGGCCTTTTCGACTGCTTCTGTTGTAATTCCATGAGAGATTCCCAGTTTCGGGTCAATCTCCGGATGTATAAAAATAGGGGTTGCCCCAGAGAAGACAATGGCAGACATGACCGATTTATGGACATTCCTTGGGACAATAATTTTATCTCCAGGTCCGCAAACAGTCATGACCATAGTCATAATGGCTCCTGATGTGCCCTGCACAGAGAAAAAGGTATGGTCGGCGCCAAATGCTTCGCTGGCTAGTTTCTGAGCTTCTTTAATAATGCCTCTCGGTTGATGTAAATCATCTAATGGGCTAATATTGATTAGATCGATAGATAATGCATTTTCACCAATAAACTCACGAAAGTCAGGATCCATTCCTGTTCCTTTTTTATGACCTGGTATGTGAAATTGAATTGGATTTTTCTTAGCATGTTCTACTAAACCTGTAAATAACGGAGTTTCGTATTGAGACAACGATGTCACACCTCTTTTTAGATTCTTGCCATAGTTTAACAGCAGCGTATTTCTCACTATTTATCAGCTATGCTGACAGAGCAGCATTTAATATGTCTGATGATTAATGGTGCTTAGTTATACAAGTATCAATATTTATTTGACATAAAACAAAAGAATTATAGCACCTTGCCTTCTCTTTGCATAGTGGCAGCTGCGGAAATTTTCGGTTTGAGTTCTTAGTTTTACACAGAATTGTTCATAATACACAGAAGAAGGCCAAGTGGTATACATAGAAAATGGCTAAAAATTGGAGGAGGATCGTTAATGGAGTATAACTATCCAATAGACTATGATTGGTCCACAGAAGAAATCGTAGACGTGATTCATTTTTATGAAGGCATTGAAAAAGCTTACGAGAGAGGGATAAAGCGGGAAGAAATCATGGCATTATATAGACGGTTTAAAGAAATTGTTCCGGGAAAAGCCGAGGAGAAGAAATGGTTTAAAGAATTTAAAGAAGAAAGTGGCTATGATCCATATCCGATTGTGCGGGATATGAAGCAGCAGGAAGCAGGAACAAATGTAAAAGGATCAAAGTAAAACAAAAATACGCCATATGCTGGCGTATTTTTATTTTTGATTATAGGCAAGTTTGTATAATGGCATTAGTTTAGTAAAGGTTTCCTTTACTTCATCTAAGAAAACAGATCCGTTTTTCAAAATAGGATCGTCAGAGGAAATATGACGTCCTACAAGAAATTCTGCTTTTTTTATATCACGAAATCTTTCCAATGATTGCTTTAAGCCCTTTTTACCAAGTTCTTGAACGGAGATTGCTTCTTTTTTCATATGATCCTGAGAAATCACATAATTTTCAGGTACAATTGTTTGTATTTGATTTATTTTTTTTAAAAAGGTCTTAGCGATATCAGTTTTATTTGGCAGTTCATAAATAAAGGCGAGCCATATAAAAACATGATCGTCAAAAAGCCCTACTTGAAAATGCGGATGCTGTTTGTATCCTCGTTTATTATTGGCTATCGCAAGCCATGTGTCTTTTGGAGGATTTACGGTTCGTCTTGCATGCTTGGCAATATGTAAATACATTTCATTTCCGGCTAATGCCGAGAGATCGCTTGTCAGCAGTTCTCCAATCTCTCTGAATTTTGGCCGAATGCGATTTTCGATTGCTTCCATTCTAGCCTCAAGTCCTTCAATTTGAAATGTGTCAAAATCTGATTGTGAAAATCCGGTAAATGACATCTTTTCTAACTCCTTTTGTGTCTAGATCATAAAATGAGAGCTACATCTTTTCTTTTTATACTAGCAGAACATGTAATCACGGGCAAAAAAGAAGTTCTTTTTAGAAATAAAGGGATTAGGAACCTTGTCTTTAAGGCGAAATAGTAATATTTGGGTACGAGCACAAATTAGTTGCAGGAGAAATTATTTTAACATAGAATATAGAAAACTGAAAATGTTGAAAATTTTGATTTTGGCTCATTTCATGATGAGAGGAGTGGCAGATATGAAGCAACTCGTACAAACCATTAAAAAGAAAGATCAAGTGCAGAAAGAAAGATTAGCTGTTTTAAAATTAGAAATGAATTATGAACTAGCGGTGTTATACGAAGCCATGCAAGATAGAGATGAAGAAATGATAAAAATGTGCAAAGAAAAGCTTGAACGGATTCGAAAAGAATTAATTCAATTAAATGGATTATAAAGGACGAAAAAATGAATACGATAGAAAAAAGATTTATAATGAAACGAAATGAATAATAAACGGGTCTGTAACGCTAGAGAACAGATCCGTTTTTTCGTTTCAGAAGTTTTCCAATGTATACTGGGAAATGGAATATGAAGTGTCCATACTTGAATAGGCTTTCATTTTTTTAGTAAGCTAAGTAAAGATGAATGAATGGCGGGGGATCAGGATGACAAATTGGATAAATATTGCTCAAGCCGCAAAAGAATGGGTATTAGAGGCGGGGCAAAGGATAAGAGATTCACTCAATGAAGAGCTTCTGATTGAAACAAAGTCGGATGCTAATGATCTCGTCACAAATATAGACAAAGATACAGAAAAATTCTTTATTGAAAAAATTAAACAATACAATCTTGAATTTAAAATAATGGGTGAGGAAGGCTTCGGTGACAGAATAGTATCATTGGATGGAGTGATCTGGATACTGGATCCAATTGACGGGACGATGAATTTTGTCCACCAAAAAAGGAATTTTGCGATTTCATTGGCTGT
The DNA here is from genome assembly GCF_900207585.1 of Bacillus oleivorans. Taxonomy (GTDB): domain Bacteria; phylum Bacillota; class Bacilli; order Bacillales; family JC228; genus Bacillus_BF; species Bacillus_BF oleivorans. The sequence continues at coordinate 3,870 of NZ_OAOP01000007.1, forward strand.
TTATGAAAATGGAGAGGGTCGTTTAGGTATTATTTATGACGTGATGGCTGACGATTTTTATCATGTTATACCAGGAAGCGGGGCTTTTTTAAACGACATCAGGTTAAATACATTGAAAGATGTAACTTTAGAAAAAGCAATAATAGGGCTTAATGCGACATGGATTACTCCGAATAAAAGGATTGATTATCAGATATTGTCTCCATTAGTCAAAACCGTTAGGGGAACCCGTTCATATGGGGCTGCTGCAATTGAACTTGCCTATGTGGCAACAGGAAGATTAGATGGATACATAACGATGCGCTTAAATCCATGGGACTACGCAGCAGGAAAGCTGCTTATTGAAGAGGTTGGGGGCAAAACTTCTAATCTTAAAGGAGAACCCCTATCCTTGTTAAACCCCTCCTCCTTACTTGTCGGAGGTCCGACGGTTTATGACGAAATAAGAGAAAATTATTTAAAGGATTACCAAGGGAAATAATACTGATGTAAAACATTGACAGAAGATCTACATTCGTTTAGAGGGAAAATTAATCATGCAAAGCAAAAAAAAAGACTGTTTAGGGATCCGATCCTAAATAGTCTTTTTTATAGGGGATTATTGGTTGGAGCTCTCACTTTGGCGAAGTCTTCGTTTTGTTTTAAAACCGAGCCCCATAATGAATACAGTACCAAAAATACAGGCAATAATCCCGATTGTACTGCCTTCGCTAATAAAGATCCCAATACCACTTATACAAAGAACCGCTAAACAGGCGTATACTATAAAAATTTTATTTGCTGAAGCCATTAAAATGTCCTCTCTTTCAAAATTACAATCAATTATCTATATTGTAACGAACCTTTGTGTTTATTTCTAGTAACGTGTGTTATAATATTCTAGTTGTACAAGAAAGGCGCAAGCGCCCTTTCAGCAACGCACGGACTGAACTGAACCGCACCTGAGCTAAAGAAAACACGGCGACCGTAAAGGAGTCGATGTTGACTTATCGATGGGGGTAAAGGGAAAAATCTAAAGCGCTGGAGCTTGATAAGTCCGATAGGAGCTGGGTGCTGGAGCTAGAAAGACAATAGACCCGCAATTTTCGTAATTGTGGTAAAGATAAATGAACTGAAATTAGAAAAGAAAGCAGGTTGACATCATGTCTATACGAAATATAGCCATTATTGCACACGTTGACCACGGAAAAACAACATTAGTAGACCAAATGTTAAAGCAATCAGGAACATTCCGTGAAAATGAGTATGTTGAAGAAAGAGCAATGGATTCGAATGATATTGAAAGAGAACGCGGAATTACGATACTAGCCAAAAATACAGCCATTCATTACAACGGGTATAAAATTAATATTTTGGATACTCCAGGACACGCTGATTTTGGCGGCGAAGTAGAACGGATTATGAAAATGGTAGACGGTGTTCTGCTCGTAGTAGACGCTTATGAAGGTTGTATGCCACAGACTCGCTTTGTCTTAAGGAAAGCGTTAGAACAAAATCTTCAGCCAATCGTTGTCATTAATAAGATTGATAAACCATTTGCACGTCCTGATGAGGTTTTGGATGAAGTGATTGATTTATTTATTGAATTGGGTGCAAATGAAGATCAGCTTGAGTTTCCGGTTGTCTATGCATCAGGGATTAATGGAACATCTAGTTTAGAGCCAACCAAACAAGAAGACAATATGACCCCATTATTAAATCAAATTATTGAGTCGATCCCAGAACCGCCAAAAAATGAAGATGAACCGCTACAGCTACAAGTAGCATTACTTGATTATAATGAGTATGTAGGCAGAATTGGGATTGGCCGAATTTACCGGGGAAGAATTAAAGTCGGACAATCTGTTACGCTAATGAAGCGGGATGGGTCATCTGAATCTCACCGGATCACTAAGCTATATTCTTTCCTGGGATTGAAGCGTTATGAAGTCGAAGAAGCAGCTGCAGGTGATATAGTAGCGATTTCCGGGATTGAAGAAGTAAATGTTGGTGAAACCGTTTGTGATCGGGAACATCCTGAAGCATTACCAGTCATGGAAATTGATGAACCTACTTTAAAAATGACATTTCAAGTCAATAATAGCCCATTTGCCGGCCTAGAAGGAAAATGGGTAACAGCCCGGAAGATTCAGGAACGGTTAGATGTTCAATTAAAGACGGATGTCAGTTTAAGAGTAGAACCAACCGATTCTCCAGATGCATGGATTGTATCGGGAAGAGGGGAGCTTCATCTTTCGATTTTGATTGAAAATATGAGACGGGAAGGCTATGAGCTTCTCGTATCGCGTCCAGAGGTTATTTTAAAAGAAATCGATGGTGTTCTCTGTGAACCAGTTGAAAGAGTTCAAATTGATGTTCCTGAGGAGTATACGGGGAGCATTATGGAATCAATTGGCGAGAGAAAAGGCGAAATGCTCGATATGTCTCACACAAGTACCGGTCAAGTCAGACTCATATTTTTAGTTCCTTCAAGAGGATTGATTGGCTACCGAACTGAATTTTTATCCATGACTCGGGGATATGGAATTATCCATCATAATTTTGACTCTTATAAGCCAGTATTCTCAGGCCATGCCGGAGAACGCCGCCAAGGTGCACTTGTATCAATGGAAAGAGGAAAAGCAACTCAATACAGCCTTGTCGCTTTAGAAGATCGCGGCGTTATGTTTATTGAGCCTGGTACTGAAGTTTACGAAGGCATGATCGTAGGAGTTAATAACAAAGAAAACGATCTGAATGTGAATGTAACTAAAGCTAAGGCGCAAACCAACGTTCGATCTGCAACAAAAGATAATACAGTTACGATGAAAAAGCCTAAGATTCTTTCGTTAGAAGAAGCACTAGAATTTTTAAATGATGACGAATTCTGTGAAGTAACACCTGAATCCATTCGATTGCGCAAAAAAATTCTCGATAAAGCAGAAAGAGAAAAACTGGCGCGTAAGAAAAAGTACGAGCGGGTATAAAAAGTCTAGGTGGTGTTAGCAGTGGTGGACGTAGCGGAACGACTTTCTTTTTTTGCAGCTTTATATAAAGTAGATGAAAATCCTGAGGTTGGGATGTGGTGGTTATATATAACGATCATTATTCTCAGTATCGTCGTATATAAATTGGGATTTGCAAAAAAATTACCGCCTCTTAAGTCGTTAGTTATTTACCTATTTTTAATTCTTGGCTGTACGATTTTAACGTTTTTTGGAGTTTTTCTACCAGTAGCGGAAGGATTAATTGTGGCATCTGTCATATTAATTATATATAAAATCCGTCTGAAACAGCAGAAGAACGAGGAAAAGGTAGATGGAATAAGCTAAGGGGTGTGAAGGTGAGGTCTTTACAAGATGCCTTTTACAATTGGTTATCGATTCGTGAAGTAGCACTGGCACGGCCTGACGATCAGGCAGCGAGTGAAACAGCAGCCATTTTTTATGATATTCTAACGAATCAGTTTAAAGTGGAAGCTGCCCGTGTGGACAAAGATGCTCAAAAGCTGACGGTATACTATCGGATTAATGGAGAGGAAAAGCAACTGCAGCTTCCTCGTAATTATGTTGAATCTATGATTGACCAAATGAATAAAGACCCTGAAAAATACAAATAACTCGGCTTTCAGAAGCCGAGTTATTTGTTTTATATAGATGAAAAGGACTATATCCAATCATCCTCTATTTTTTTAGGTTCATACAGTCTAAAATGACCAGATCGTTTACGAATTTCTGTCCTCTCTGTGATACGCTGGTTACAGTCATCACATAGGTAAGTATGTATCGGGCGGTTCCGTAATTTTTTAGCTAAAGGAGATTGGTCATCTATTGTTTCTATTTTTTCACAGATAAAACACTGTACTCTCAAAATTCAGTCACCTCACGCCCTTAAGTATACCATGTGACTTTTTTTTCTTGAAGAATATCTTTACCAAATTTAAGTAAGGCCGCTGATATTTTACACCGTATGAATCTATACTTCATATGATACATAAAGGGATTTGAAGATTTTAACTCCTTATTAAGAGCGAGCTTTTTGAAGGACAAAGGCTAAAACAAATTTATAAAAAAAGGAGGCAGATTGCCCCCATTCTTATTTTTGCCGATTGGACTGGTCATTTTGTTCCTTATTTAACTGTTGTTCTTCTTGCTGATTCACCTGATTCTTTGGTTTTTCAGTTGCATTTTTAGGTGTTGTTTCTTCTAAATGCAGAGGTATATCCGGCATAACACGTCCGGTGATATCTGATAGTTCATTTAAGATTCCCTGAATCGGTCTGCCATTTTCAATATCAGCACCAATTTCTCTCAGTCTCTGAACGATATCGGGATCGGCTACTACAATTGCTTGCGCACCATAAGGATCGTCCTTTAATGCCTCCAACACTGAATACTTGACAGTACCTACCTGTGAACGTTCCATGTTTGCATCCACATCAATCCCAACAAAAGCATATCCTCCTAACACAACTGCGGTTGCATCTTCCACATTAGGAACTCTTGTCGTCAATTCAACGAGATGTGAAGCAATCTCTTGGCCAGATTCCCGATCTACATTTTCATCAAAGGTACTATTTTTTACACGAACTAAATTTTCATTTTCAGCTGTCCTATTATCGTTGGCGTTTTGATTGGCGTTACAGCTTACGAGCCATGTTAAACAAAAAAGAAGAATACCACATTTTTTAAACATATCCTGTTCACCCTTTTATGCTCAAGTTTTTTCGACTTGCTAAAGCTATTTAAAAACTAAGACATAGTCTGCTTTGTTTCAGTTCAGATTCGGCTAAAAAATCGAATATCAAAAGCAGCTTAGCAAGACCCTTGCATTTTCTAATTAGTTTGCAAATCTTCTTCTAACTTTATGCATTAGGACATATATTTTAGCGAAGCTGCCCCACTGAGAAACATCGTGAAACACAACAGTGACATAGCTTCGTGCATCTTTGCGACGGGCTGAAGGTAGGCTTCCTCAAGTAAGCGATGGCGCAGGAGCACCAGCACAAACTAAGGTCGAGAATAAAAATACTTCGTACCAGCTTTACGACGAGCTGAAGGTAAGCTTCGATTGTTGAAGAGATGAAAAAAAGTAAAGCGAGAGCCAAGTAATTGAGCAGAATTTTAATAATTGATCGGGAAACGCATTTTTAGAGCAGGAATCCCGATAATCGGGTGGAGGAAACTCGAATTAAATGGGCGGGAACCCAGGTAAATGGGCGGAACATTGAAGTAAATGGGCGGAACCTCGAAGTAAATGGGCGGAACCTCGATCGAAGTAAATGGGCGGAACCTCGAAGTAAATGGGCGGGAACCCCAAGTAAATGGGCGGGAACCCCAGGTAAATGGGCGGGCAACCCGGTAATTGAGCGGTGAACGCGAAAAATGGGCTGAACTTCAAGTAAATGGGCGAAAAACCCAGTAATTGAGCAGTAAATCCGATAATTGAGCGAGAAACCCGGATAATAGAGCGGAAACCTCAAATAATTGAGCGGAAACTCCAACCAATAGAGCGGAACCCCCAACCAATTGAGCAGCAAACCCAGTAATTGAGCAAAACAGCACTTAAATCGGGCGACCCGCCGTAATAACGAAACGGTGGAACTAACCCCAACAGTACAGTAAATTTCGGGCAAATTGCCCTACCGCTTTTACAGACAACTGAATAGCAAATACTTCTAGCAGGAGGCGGCGGTTTGAATAAAATTTATGTGTTAGATACCAATGTCTTATTGCAGGATCCGTATTCGATCTTTTCGTTTGAAGATAACGAGGTTGTAATACCTGCTGTAGTTTTAGAGGAGGTCGATTCGAAAAAAAGATATATGGACGAAATTGGGAGGAATGCAAGGCAGGTATCTAAACTTATAGATAGTTTGAGGGAGAATGGAAAGTTACACGAGAAAATCCCTTTAGAAAATGGCGGCTCACTCAGAATTGAATTAAATCACCGTTCATTTCAGCAATTACAAGAAATATTTGTGGAAAAAACGAATGATAACCGGATTTTAGCAGTAGCGAAAAATTTATCCTTAGAGGAAGAAGCAAAAGAGAATGGCAGTCATGTCATATTAGTTTCTAAAGATGCTCTTGTCAGGGTAAAGGCTGATGCCATTGGTTTATATGCAGAGGATTTTTTAAGCGACCGTGTTGTGGAAGTAGACCATATATACTCAGGGTTTAATGAAAATTATGTAGATAACGCAATATTAACTAAATTTTATGAACAAGGAGAAATACTCGTTTCTGATCTGTCTTTTTCCTCCTCCTGTTATCCGCATCAATTTTTTATTATGAAGGATGCCTTTGGAGGGTCATCGTCTGCAATAGGAATGGTTGACTCGTCTGGAACTAGGATTAGAAAGATGTCTCATAAGGAAGAGCATGTTTGGGGGATTAAACCTAGAAATGTTCAGCAAAACATGGGAATTGAGCTGCTTCTTCGCGATGACATTCAGCTTGTCAGTATGATTGGTAAGGCAGGAACGGGTAAAACATTATTAGCACTGGCAGCGGGTTTATGGCAAACAGAGGACCTGGGCAGATATAAGAAGCTGTTAGTGGCTAGACCAATCGTGCCTGTTGGCAAAGACATTGGGTATTTGCCTGGTGAGAAACAGGAGAAGCTCCGCCCGTGGATGCAGCCAATTTATGATAATCTCGAGTACTTATTTAATACGAAGAAGCCAGGTGAATTAGATGCGATATTAGCCGGAATGGGATCAATTGAAGTGGAAGCTCTTACCTATATTAGGGGCAGGAGTATTCCAGAACAATTTATTATTATTGATGAAGCTCAGAATTTAACCAAGCATGAAGTCAAAACGATATTAACCCGGGTTGGGGAAAGAAGTAAAATCATTTTAATGGGGGACCCTGAACAAATCGATCATCCTTATCTCGATGAATATAATAATGGACTTACTTATGTGGTAGAGAAGTTTAAAGATCAATCGATTGCGGGGCATATTAAGCTAATAAAAGGTGAAAGATCGAACCTCGCCAAATTAGCAGCCGAGTTGCTTTAAGAAGAAAAATAATTGGCCCACAAAGAATAAGTTATCCTTTTTGCTGTTATCAAGTCTAACTCGAATCATACGTTATTGTGGGCCACTAGCGGTTCTTTATTTAACGATAATCGCTGTTACATGTTTAATGGGATTTTCAAGATTAGACCGATCACCGTAGATAACATGAACAGGTCCATCTTCTTTTAGCGGTTTTCCTTGATTTGAGAATTTCATCAGGATATTGTATCCCTCTTCAATGGAAAGAGTTACATCACCATCTTTTGTTTGGATAATTAGTTGGCTAGCATCTTCATTCGGCTTTGCATTTTCTAAAAATGGCTGAAAAGGCATGGCGAAAGTTCCATTTAAAATTTTTTCTTTTAAAAATTTTTTTTCGGATTTGATTGTCGGAGGAGAGACGGCACCTTCCATAATTTCTTTTTCCCAGTTCTTTGATAAAACTTCAGTAAAGTCTTTTTCTTCCTTGGCTTCCTGTGCCTTTTCGTCTAAATCCAATTTTCTATCATCAAAAATCCAAACGGACGGATCTAACGTTAACGAATAGCGGACATTTCCTTTTAATTGAATAATAAAATCCATGGATCCCAATCCTTTCGTATCAAAATTTTCACCTGTCAGTCTATTGCATCATTCTTTGCTTATAGGAAATTCTATGTAAAAGATTATAAGTGTAAAGGGTGTTCAATTTGACATGTCAGGCAAGTAATGAACTCGAACAATTAGTGTTGCAGGCAAGACCTTATAGTTCACAAGGGAAGCTGGCTACATATATCCCTGCCTTAGAAAAAGCAAATCCGAGCCATTTGTCGGTCGCGATTTTTCACTTAGATGGTACTTGTACATATGCTGGTGATTATAAACAAAGGTTCTCGCTACAAAGTATATCAAAAGTTTTAAGCTTAGCATATGTTTTGGCTCGAATAGGGGATGAGGAAGTGTTCCAAAGAGTAGGAATGGAGCCGACGGGTGATCCTTTTAATTCAATTGCCAAGCTAGAAACAACTAAGCCTTCAAAGCCGCTGAACCCTATGATTAATGCTGGTGCTCTAGTGGTTACCAGTTTAATTCCAGGGGCTGATTTAAAGGAGCAATGGGAAGATTTCCTGGACTTTATCAGAACATTAACAGGTAATCCGGAAATCGCCTATAATAAAGAACTGCAAGAATCTGAGTTTAGTACCTCATACCTGAATCGTGCTCTTTGTTTTTTTATGAAACAGCATGGGATCATAAATGGTGAAGTGGAAAAGATTATGGAGCTGTATACGAAGCAATGCTCGATTGAAATGAATTGCCTCGAGTTAGCCCAATTAGGAGCTGTTTTTGCAAATAATGGCCGTAATCCTGTTTCGGGCGAGCAAATAATTCCGGTGCAAATTGCACGAATTTGTAAAACATTTATGGTAACATGCGGGATGTATAATGCTTCTGGGGAATTTGCGATGAAAGTGGGAATACCGGCAAAAAGCGGCGTATCAGGCGGAATCCTTGGTGTGATTCCCAATCGCTGCGGAATCGGGGTTTTTTCGCCAGCCCTTGATGAAAAGGGAAATAGTCTGGCCGGGTGGAAACTATTAGAATTTATGAATGAAAAATATAATTTTAGTATCTTCTAAATGTCTGCATCACCCCGTTACTTTCCCTTTTAATCCTTGCAATTTTGAAGATTTGAAGGTAAAATTTAAAGATAGAATCGGCATTTAGAGGTTGTTCAAAAAGTCCGTTAATATTGTCCGCTTTTTGAACAAATATCTTTAATGGACGTAAATGGGGGGATCTCCGTGGCACAAGAGACAACCGTACAGCATAGTGAAAAAGCGTATGAATTGCTTAAGGCAGACGCCGATAAAATTTTTAAATTAATAAAAGTACAAATGGATAATTTGACGATGCCACAATGCCCTCTTTATGAGGAAGTTTTGGATACACAAATGTTTGGACTATCTCGAGAGATAGACTTTGCTGTCCGCCTTGGTTTAGTTGAACAGAAGGACGGCAAAGAACTCTTAGATGCTTTGGAGCGACAATTGTCCGTCTTGCATGAGGCATCACAAAAGAAATAAGCTGAAAAACTCAAACATTCATAAGAAGCTGTTTGAGTTTTTTTATTTTAATGCGGCAGGAAACTCTCTTTTTTTATTGAAATGTATCATACATAAGAAATGCTATCAGATGGGGTAGATTACATGCTAAAAAACGTTTTAAAGTCTTATGATTACTCGATTGTGATTGTATATATCCTGTTATGCTTTTTTGGTCTTGTTATGATTTATAGTTCAAGTATTGTTTGGGCGGTCCAGCAGTTAGACCCCCCTCGGCCAAGTGATTATTTCTATCAAAGGCAAAAAATACATATAATCCTTTCTTTTATTGCCTTTTTTTTCGCAGCTATTTTTCCATACAAACTTTTTCAAAACAAAAAGGTACTAGCCTTTATTATGCTGGGTAGCCTGATTAGTTTATCTGCCTTATTTTTATTTGGTCAGGTATATAACAATGCTCAGAGCTGGTTTCAGGTGGGGGCCAGAAGTATTCAGCCTTCTGAATTTGCAAAATTGGGTATCATTATCTATCTGGCAGCTGTTTATGGAAAAAAACAATCCTATATCAATGATTTTAATAAAGGGGTTGTCCCCCCGCTTTTATACTTATTATTAGTTTGCTTTCTTGTTATGGTTCAGCCTGACTTCGGGACAGCAGCGATTATCTTCATGATAGGGGCATTTATGATTATTTGCTCCGGAATGAATATTAAAAGCTTAGCGAAACTTTTCTTGTTAGGAGTAACGCTTATTTTATTAATCTCTCCCTTTATTTTAATGAATAAAGACGAGATCTTTTCAGAGGAGAGACTTGGTAGAGTCGAAGGGTTTTTAGATCCTTTTTCTGATGTACAGGATGATGGGTATCACCTTGTCAATTCCTATTTTGCAATTGGCCTTGGCGGCTTAACGGGAAAAGGGCTTGGCGAAAGTACACAGAAACTTGGGTTCTTGCCTGAGCCTCATACCGATTTTATTATTGCCATCATTTCTGAAGAACTTGGGATATTCGGCGTAGGTTTTGTTATCCTCTCTCTAGGTTTTATCGTTCTTCGGGGAATCAGAATAAGCACAAAATGTAAAGATCCATTTGGAAGTTTACTTGCCATAGGTATCTCAAGCATGATTGGGATTCAATCTTTTATTAATTTAGGAGGTGCTTCCGGCTTAATCCCGATTACTGGTGTACCTCTTCCTTTTATCAGTTATGGAGGAAGCTCTTTACTTTTATTATCGTTGTCTCTTGGCTTGCTCGTAAATGTATCATGTTTTACAAACTACGAAAGAAGGTATAAAGAGAAAAAAGATCTCCCAGCTGCAGAAGAGGGGCAAAATCAAAAGTTTTATACGATTAGCGGAAATGGGAGAATGATGAATCGATAAACAAGAGAATGGAGTGGCGTGTATGGGGAAAATCAACAAACTGCTGGTTGCAAATCGCGGGGAAATTGCAATTCGAATTTTTAGAGCCTGCACCGAATTAGATATTCGGACAGTGGCGATTTACTCTAAAGAAGACACTGGATCGTACCATCGCTATAAGGCAGATGAAGCTTATTTAGTCGGTGAAGGAAAAAAGCCGATTGAAGCTTACTTAGATATTGAAGATATTATTAGAATAGCTAAGCAAAGCGGGGTAGATGCCATTCACCCTGGTTATGGATTCTTATCTGAAAACATTGGCTTAGCGACCCGCTGTAAAGAAGAAGGGATTACATTTGTTGGTCCTCACCCAGAACATTTGTATATTTTTGGAGATAAGGTAAGGGCGAGAGTGGCCGCACAAAAAGCTGGTGTTCCTGTCGTTCCGGGAAGTGATGGACCAGTCCAAAGATTAGAGGACGTTATATTATTTGCCAAACAATATGGGTTTCCGATTATCTTAAAAGCTGCTCTTGGCGGCGGAGGCAGGGGAATGAGGGTAGTTCGTTCCCAAGAGGAGATTAGACAGGCCTTTGAACGGGCTAAATCAGAAGCAAAAGCTGCATTTGGCAGTGATGAAGTGTACGTGGAAAAAATGATTGAAGCTCCTAAGCATATCGAGGTTCAGATTTTAGGAGACACGGAAGGTAACATTGTTCATTTATTTGAACGGGACTGCTCTGTGCAAAGACGTCATCAAAAAGTTGTGGAGGTAGCACCTTCTGTTTCGTTAAAGGAAAGTGTCAGGCAAGAGATTTGTACCGCAGCTGTAAAGCTTATGGAAAGTGTAGGCTATGTTAATGCAGGAACCGTTGAATTTTTAGTACAGGGAGACCAATTTTATTTCATTGAGGTTAATCCGAGGATTCAGGTAGAGCACACGATTACAGAATTAATCACTGGAATTGACATCGTCCATTCACAAATACTAATCGCAGAAGGTTACAGTTTACATAGCTCGCGGGTTGGGATCCCAAGACAAGAGCAAATCAAGCCGAATGGATATGCGATTCAGTCGAGGGTTACGACGGAAGACCCGCTTAATCAATTCATGCCTGATACAGGGAGAATTATCGCTTACCGCTCAGGCGGAGGCTTTGGTGTTCGGCTAGATGCAGGAAATGGGTTTCAGGGTTCTGTCATAACTCCTTACTATGATTCATTATTAGTAAAGGTTTCTACTTGGGCTCTAACGTTTGAACAAGCAGCTAAGAAAATGGTTCGAAACCTTCAGGAATTTAGAATTAGGGGAATTAAAACTAATATTCCATTCTTGGAGAATGTGGTCAAACATAAAAATTTTCTTTCTGGGCAATATACGACCCATTTTATCGATGAAACACCAGAACTATTTAATTTTCCAATCAGTAAAGACCGCGGCACAAAGATGCTAACCTATATAGGAAATGTGACAATTAACGGGTTTCCAGGCATCGAAAAAAAGAAGAAGCCCGTCTTTCCGAGAACTAGGATTCCACAAGTTCCTGCTGATCTCCATTTTAATTTCGGAACTAAACAAGTTCTGGAAGAAAAAGGTGCAGAGGGTTTAGCAAAATGGGTCAAAGATCAGAAAAAAGTATTACTGACTGATACGACTTTTCGTGATGCACACCAATCCTTATTGGCTACAAGAGTTCGTACCATTGATTTAAAACACATTGCAGAACCTGTGGCAAAACTCCTGCCAGACCTGTTTTCTGTAGAAATGTGGGGCGGTGCAACATTTGATGTAGCTTACCGGTTTTTAAAAGAAGACCCATGGGAAAGATTGCTTGTTTTACGTGAAAGGATGCCAAATATTCTGTTCCAGATGCTCCTAAGGGCTTCCAATGCGGTCGGATATAAAAATTACCCAGATAATGTGATTCGAGAATTTGTTGAGAAGTCCGCTGAAGGAGGAATCGATGTTTTCCGGATCTTCGACAGTTTAAACTGGGTGAAGGGAATGGAAGTAGCGATTCAAGCGGTCCGCGATACCGGTAAAGTGGCAGAAGCTGCAATATGTTATACAGGCGATATTTTAGATTCTTCCCGGGCTAAATATGATTTGAATTATTATAAGCAGTTAGCCAAAGAACTTGAAAACCAAGGGGCGCATATGCTAGGCATAAAGGATATGGCCGGGCTATTAAAACCGGAAGCTGCTTATCGTTTAATATCTTCGTTAAAGGAAACCGTTGAAATTCCAATTCATCTTCATACTCATGATACTAGCGGTAATGGAATCTTTATGTATGCCCGTGCGATCGAAGCCGGAGTTGATATTGTAGATACAGCTGTAACTACTATGGCAGGATTGACGTCTCAGCCAAGTGCAAATAGTCTTTATTATGCGTTAGAAGGTACAGGAAGACAGCCGGATCTTTCTATAAAAAATTTAGAGTCCCTGTCAAATTATTGGGAAGATATTCGAAGAATTTACAAAGATTTTGAAAGCGGAATGATGGCTCCCCATCCGGACGTTTATACTCATGAAATGCCTGGCGGCCAATACAGCAATCTGCAGCAGCAGGCAAAAGCGGTTGGTTTAGGAGAGCGCTGGGATGAAGTGAAAGAAATGTACGGAAGAGTGAACTTACTGTTTGGCGATATTGTAAAAGTTACACCATCCTCAAAGGTTGTAGGGGATATGGCTCTCTTTATGGTACAAAATGATCTGTCAGAAAGTGATGTTTTAGAGAGAGGATATATGCTAGATTTTCCAGATTCAGTTGTTGAGCTTTTTGAAGGATATCTGGGCCAGCCATATGGCGGTTTCCCTAAAGATTTGCAAAAAGTGATTCTTAAAGGGAGAGACCCAATTACAGTACGCCCTGGAGAACTTCTGGATAATGTTGATTTTGAAGAAATTAAAGAAAAGTTAGTCCAAGAACTGGATCGTGAAGTAACGAACTATGATGTCCTCTCTTATGCACTCTATCCAAAAGTATTTGAAGAATATAATCAAACCGTTAATCAATTTGGTAATGTATCTGTATTAGATACTCCTACATTTCTTTATGGAATGAGGCTTGGTGAAGAAATAGAAGTAGAGATTGAGACGGGAAAGACGCTGATTGTTAAATTAGTATCAATTGGTCAGCCACAAGTTGATGGGACTAGGGTTGTTTATTTTGAGTTAAACGGACAACCGCGGGAAGTAGTGATCAAAGATGAAAACATTAAAACTACTGTGGCAGAAAGAATAAAAGCAAATCCAAAAAATGAAAATCATATAGGTGCCACAATGCCGGGAACAGTTGTAAAATTATTAGTAGAGAAGGGAGAAAAGGTTAAAAAAGGAGACCACCTTCTCATTACAGAAGCTATGAAAATGGAAACCACTGTCCAGGCACCATTTGATGGAATTGTCCAATCGATTTATGTGCAAAATGGAGATTCTATTAAGGCGGGAGACCTCTTAGTGGAATTAATTAAAGAATAACTATAAAAAAGGTGCTGCTTAGGCGGCACCTTTTTTATGAAGATTTACTTCTATTGCAAATTCACCTGCTGGCCAGCTTTTTCAGGTGAATTAAAGTACAGTTGACTTCGGTACAATAAAAGAATAAAGTAGCTCAGTAATGCAAATAAAAGGGAAATAAAAAGAGCATGTGCTAAAGCAAAGCCAAGACTTAGGTTTGACAATACAACTAAAGCACCGGCGGTTACCTGTAATAAAACAAGGATAAAAGCCATTACCCATCCATATAATAGAGTTTTTTCTTGTTTATAGTGTTTAAAGGCTAGAATCATAATATAGAAAATCCAAATAAACACAAAACCTGCTGCAAAACGGTGTCCCATTTGAACCCATTCATGAAAATTAGTTGGAAGTAACCGAGCCGTGCTATTGACACAAAGCGGCCAATCTGGACAGACAAGACTGGCGTTTACATGCCGGACGAGTGCTCCGGTATAAACAACCGTATACGTATATAAGAAAATTCCAATTATATGACGTTTCATCCTTTTATCTATAAATAATGGTTTGTCCTGGTATTTTTGTCCGTCTTCGAAAACGATTAATGTTAGCAGAAAAACGGATGCAAATGAAATTAGTGAGATCCCAAAATGCAGGGCAAGAACAAAATCGGATTGTCCCCATTTGACGGCAGCCGCCCCAATCAGGGCTTGCAGCACTAAAAATAGAAAGGATAAAACCGACAAAAATCTAGTTTCTTTTCTTGGCCCAAGATATTTCCACGTCAGAATCGAAAGCGAAAGGACAAGGATTCCTGCTAATCCCGATACGATTCTATGAGCCATTTCAATTATTAATTCTGAAGTAATTTCTTCAGGGATCAATTGTCCATGACAAAGGGGCCATGAATCCCCACAACCATCTCCAGAGTCGGTTTTCGTAACAAGAGCTCCCCCTAATAAAACAAAAAGCATAGCAATAGTTGAAAGAATTGCTATTACTTTTAACCCCCTACGCTGCATATTTTCAACCTTCTTTCCACGCAGGATAATATGCGTGTTTATACCTATTCATTTTTAAAATAACAATAATTAAAACGGTAGTCTTCAGTTTAAGATCATAAAAACTATTATAGACCTTATAAAGGACTAAATCCTATCCTATTATACCGTCTATTTTGGATGTAGCAAATTCGAACTTAAAAATAGAAGGATACAAAGCGAATTGACTAGACAAAAGTTTCGCACAATATGAATGACTAGATGTTAGTAAGTTAGAAAAAACCTCTACTCAATATTATGCTAAAATAATCACAAAAAGGGGAGGCTTTTAGCTGCTTGACACAAATTAGACATAATTTCGAACGAAGATATTCACAAAATCGAAACAAAATATGCTTTAATAATTGTCGGTAGAGGTTCTCCCAATAAAAATCAATGACAAAATTTATTTGATTGTTCGGCTTTTTGTCTATTATGTGAATTTTATTTTTCATATCCACAAAAGGCGTTTTTCATGCAATAATTGGTATAGTATAATGAGTAAGGTTCCTATTAAAAAGATAGGCTGAAATTATGTATTTGTTCAACTTCACCTTCTTGGAGGCGAATATTTTAGAGGTATTTATGTGACGGAAAGGAGGAGAGTCATAGTGGCTAATACAAAAATGGCATCAGAGGCTTCATTAAAAGATTCTGCGGCTCTTTCTGATACAAATGCACTCAAGGATTTCCTTGCTCTTATAAAAATTGGAATTGTGAACTCCAATTTCATTACAACCTTTGCCGGATTGTGGCTTGCTCTTCATTTTCAGAATTTGGGATTTCTCGATCATATTGGAACTATAATCTACACATTATTAGGTTCCTCATTGGTGATCGCAGGCTCTTGCAGTATTAATAACTACTATGATAGAGACATTGATCATATAATGAGCCGTACGAAATCCAGACCAACCGTTACAGGGAAGATTACTGGACAGCAGGCACTCATGATTGGGCTGTTTTTAATAGCTGTTGGTACCGGTTTCTTATTAATGACTACTGTTACGGCAGCTGTGATTGGATTAATTGGAGCATTTTTCTATGTCGTCCTTTATACAATGTGGTCAAAAAGACGGCACACGTTAAATACAGTTGTAGGAAGTTTTTCCGGTGCGGTTCCGCCCCTGATTGGGTGGGCAGCTATTGATCCCAATTTGCACTTTGTACCGATTATTTTATTTTTAATCATGTTTATATGGCAAATTCCGCATTTTCTGGCGATTGCCATTAAGCGTTGTGAAGAATATCGAGCAGCTGGCATTCCGATGCTGCCTGTTGTACACGGGTTCGATGTTACAAGAAGACAAATGGTTTCATGGGTAGCTTGTCTCTTGCCACTGCCTTTTTATTTATTTTCATTAGGCTGGCCTTTCTTAATCCTGGCAACGGCTCTAAATGTGGGCTGGTTAGCATTAGGGATTGCAGGCTATAAAACAAAAGATACGGTTAAATGGGCAAATTTAATGTTTGTTTATTCATTAAATTATCTAACCATCTTGTTTGTTAGCATGATTATTGTTACGCTTATCTAGGCAATTCTTTCTTGTAAAAAAGAATTGAACATATTTAGTATTTCTTCAAAGAGGATTTCAAAGAAAGAGGGGTTTGATTTACGCTATGAAGAAGCGGCTGCATAAATGGCGATTTATTCCAGTTTTAGCCATTGTTTCTCTTCTGTTAGCAGGGTGTGGTGAGCCATATCTATCGGCGCTGCAACCAGCAGGAACAGTGGCCCAATCACAATTAGAACTTATGATTTTAAGTACGACCATCATGGTTTTAGTTATTCTGGTAGTTACCGTCATTTTCTTAACTGTAGTAATTAAGTTTAGAAGGAAAAAAGGCGATAATGAAATACCGAAACAAGTAGAAGGAAACCACAAATTAGAAATTATTTGGACTACGATTCCTATTTTGTTATTACTTGTTTTAGCTGTGCCAACAGTGGCAGCAACCTTCAACCTTGCTGATGTTTCCGGTATGGAACCAGATGAAGAAGGAAACCGAGAAGGATTAGTCGTCAATGTAAGGGCTAATCTATACTGGTGGGAATTTGAATATCCGGATTACGAAGTTATTACATCCCAGGACTTAGTTGTTCCAACGGGACAAAAAGTTTATTTTAATTTAAAGTCTTCTGATGTTAAACACTCCTTCTGGATTCCAGCAGTTGGAGGAAAGTTGGATACTAATACGGAAGTAGTTAATAAGTTTTGGCTGGAATTTGATCCAGAAGCGGCAGATGAAGTAGCAGACAACATTTTCTATGGGAAATGTGCTGAACTTTGCGGTCCATCACATGCCTTCATGGATTTTAAAGTAAAAGCTTTATCACAAGACGAATTTAATTCTTGGATTACAGCGATGCAAAACTATGAGGCACCTGACCTGACTAACAATGAGTTAGCTCAAAGAGGCAGTGAGTTATTTTCAGAAGCGAACTGTATTTCTTGTCATGCTATTACACCTCAAGATGAAAGACCAGAGGCAGCCCGTACTGCTCCAAATTTAGCTGCTTTCGGTGACAGAGTTAGGATTGCTGGAATTCTGCCTCATGAAGAGGAGTACTTAAAAGCTTGGTTAAAGGATCCTGAAGAATTAAAACCAGGAAACTTAATGACAGACACATATCCAGACCTAACTGATGAACAAATCGATGCTTTGACAGAGTATTTGTTTAGCTTAAAAGTTCAAGAATAGCACAGTATAGTAGTTGCTTAAGGGAGGTAAAATCGTGAGCACCATCGCACAGAAAAAAGGATTTGCCGCAACTTTATGGGAGTACCTGACAACCGTTGACCATAAGAAAATTGCGATCCTTTATTTAGTAGCAGGCGGCTTTTTCTTCATAGTTGGTGGGATCGAGGCATTGTTAATTCGGATTCAGTTAGCGGTACCCGACAACGATTTCATTGCTGCAGGAACCTATAATGAAATCCTGACAATGCACGGAACAACTATGATCTTTTTGGCAGCCATGCCATTAATATTTGCCTTTATGAACGCAGTAGTACCTTTACAAATAGGTGCACGTGACGTGGCGTTCCCATTTGTGAACGCTTTAGGCTTTTGGCTATTTTTCTTTGGAGGAATATTCCTCAACCTTTCATGGTTTTTAGGAGGAGCTCCCGATGCAGGTTGGACATCTTATGCAACCCTATCGATTGAGTCTCCTGGCAATGGAATTGATTTTTATATCATAGGCTTACAGATATCCGGTGCTGGTACATTAATGGCAGGGATTAACTTTCTGGTAACCATTATTACAATGCGTGCGCCAGGGATGACCTATATGAGAATGCCATTATTCACATGGTCAACTTTCGTAGCTTCAGCACTTATCTTGTTTGCGTTTCCTGCTTTAACAGTAGGACTATTTTTACTTATGTTTGACCGTATGTTCGGAGCGAATTTCTTTAATGAAGCTGTCGGAGGAAACTCCATAATATACGAGCATTTATTTTGGATCTTCGGACACCCTGAAGTATATATTTTGATTCTGCCGTCGTTTGGTATTTTCTCTGAGATTATTCCTACATTCTCAAGAAAAAGACTGTTTGGATATTCATCGATGGTATTTGCAACCGTATTAATCGGATTCTTAGGATTCATGGTTTGGGCTCACCATATGTTTACAACAGGTTTGGGTCCTGTAGCAAACTCCATCTTTGCTGTTGCAACCATGGCGATTGCAGTACCTACAGGTATTAAAATCTTTAACTGGCTCTTTACGATGTGGGGCGGAAAGATCACCTTCACAACACCAATGCTTTATGGAGTCTCATTTATTCCTAGCTTCTTGCTTGGCGGAGTAACAGGGGTTATGTTAGCGGCAGCACCTGCCGATTATCAATATCATGATTCCTACTTTGTAGTGGCTCACTTCCACTATGTTATTGTTGGCGGGGTTGTATTTGCATTGCTTGCAGCGACCCATTTCTACTGGCCAATTATGTTTGGTACCAAATTAAATGAATTTTTAGGCAAAATTTCATTCTGGCTATTCTTTATTGGTTTCCACTTAACATTCTTTATTCAGCATTTCCTTGGTTTAATGGGAATGCCGCGAAGAATCTTTACATTCTTGCCTGGCCAAGGATTGGATACAGGAAACTTAGTCAGTTCGATAGGTGCACTTTTTATGGCGGTCGCCGTATTGATATTAGTGATTAATATCATTATGACATCAGTTAAGAATAAACAAGTTGGACGTGACGCTTGGGAAGATGGGCGTACAATGGAATGGGCACTTCCTGCACCAGCACCTTTCTATAATTTTAAACAGCTGCCATTAGTACGTGGTTTAGATGCCTGGTGGCTTGAAAAAATGGACGGAAATAAAGAATTGACTCCTGCTGAACCTGTTGGCGATATTCATATGCCAAATAATTCAATTTTACCATTTATAATGTCAATCGGATTATTTATTGCCGGATTCGGAGCAATGTACCAAGAAGATGGATATGCATGGGGTATTCCGGTTCTTATCATAGGTATGGCCATCACTTTTGGCACGATGTTAGTTCGTTCTATTAAAGATGATCACGGTTATCACGTCCATAAAGAAGATTTATTGGATGACGATGATAAGGGGGTTAAGGCATAATGGAGGCTCAAGATAAATTTACAGTTGAGAATTGGCCTGCTTCCCCCGAAAAGGCAACCCTTGAAGGTAAAAATAAATTTTTAGGCTTTTGGTTATTCCTTGGGGGAGAGACGGTCCTCTTCGGTTCATTATTTGCAACGTATTTGGCCTTAGTTGATAAAGAACAGGCTGCTGAACTTTTTGATCCAAAGCTTGTCTTTGTAATGACCATGCTCCTATTGACAAGTTCGTTAACAAGTGTGTATGCGATTTATCACATGAAAAACTTCGATTTCAAAAAGATGCAGCTTTGGTTATTTATCACAGTTCTTTTAGGTCTTGGATTCTTAGGAATTGAGATTTATGAGTTTTATCACTATGTTCATGATGGCTTTGGGTATACTACTAGTGCCTTCAGTTCTGCCTTTTATACATTGACTGGATTTCATGGAGGTCACGTCACCTTTGGGTTAGCATGGATCGTTGCTTTAATGATTCGTAATGCAAGACGGGGAATTGACCTCTACACGGCTCCTAAGTTTTACGTGGCAAGTCTTTACTGGCACTTCATTGACGTAGTATGGGTGTTCATCTTTACAGTTGTATATTTAACGGGAATGGTGGGATAATTATGGCGAATCAACAGACTGAAACAGGAAATTCACGTGTTGATCTCGAATATCGCCGTAAGAAAAATGCAGAGGACATGAAGAATCAGGTTGTGACCTTTGCCTTAATGATCGTTTTGACCATCATTGCATTCCTTGCGGTTATTTACGGTGATATTTCAGGGTACTTTGTTGTACCATTTATATTCCTTCTTGCCGTTGTGCAAGTTGTTTTTCAGCTTTACTATTTCATGCATATGAGTCACAAGGGACATGAGGCTGTTGCACTCTTTTTGTACTCTGGAGTGCTGGTGGCATTTTTAACGGTCCTGACATTTGTTACAATTGTTTGGTGGTAATTAGTAACCTGCCCTTTTGAATAAGGGGCAGGTTTTTTACTTTGACGGGTTTTAGACTCGTATGACAAAATATTAGCTCTAATAAAAACGGATGTACTCGAAAAAAAGGAAATCCACACCACCACCACTTGAATTCGCTTCAAGATCGCCGAAAAACTGGAATGTTGAACGTTTTTTGAACAATAGCGTATTTAAAGGAGAATCCCATCCCCGCTTGATTGCAGTCAGTTGTTTAAAGCCTGTATAATGAAAGGTGGGAATACACCCGTTAATTGCGACATATTCCAAGATATTGTTTTTCTTGGGAAATTTGTGGAGGTGCACCATGTCCATCTTTAATACATTTAGTTTTTCTACATTATGGAGTCCTTACTTCTTACTACTTTTAATTGTCATAACCAGTCTTTATTTTTATATGATCCGTACCTTACAGAAGAAGCGGCCGACAGCAGAACCATTACAAACAAAAGAAGCCGTTTACTTTGTTTCGGGAATCGCACTTATCTATCTCACAATGGGTTCGCCATTAGATGTAATGAGTCATATTGTATTTTCTGCACATATGACCCAAATGGCTGTGCTTTTTTTAATCGCACCGATTTTAATTATTCTCGGAGTGCCTAGCTGGATATGGAGAAAATTTCTTATTGAAGGGAAAATTGCGCCTGTATTCCGTTTATTCACCAAACCAATCCTCGCACTTATTCTTTTTAATGGAATTTTTTCTTTTTATCATGTTCCGCTAGTGTTTGACCATGTTAAAACAGATGTGCTTCTCCATGGAATTTATATGTTGCTTCTTTTTATTTTAGCTTTTTGCATGTGGTGGCCATTAATCAATAAGGTTGAAGTGAATCGAAGCTTATCTGGATTAAAAAAGATTGGTTATTTGCTTGCTGCATCTGTACTTCTTACCCCAGCGTGTGCGCTTATTATTTTCGCCGAGGTTCCGCTTTATTTAACCTATACAGATCCGACACATTGGGCTGAAGCGATGAAGCTTTGTCTTCCAATAGGTGTCTCTATAGCTGATTTAGGAATTACAGGGCCAGAAATGTTTAATACAATGCCATTACTGGATGACCAGCAATTAGGTGGCGTTCTGATGAAAATCATCCAGGAGATCGTTTACGGATATGTTTTAGCAAGTATTTTCTTTAGCTGGTATCGTCAAGAACAAGAAGCTGAAAAAGAAGAACAAGAAAAAGGAAAACTTAAACCAAACTACGCAGAGTAAAAGCGGGCTGTTCTTGCATTTGGAACGGCTCCCATTTTGCTTCGCAGTTAGAATAAATGGGAGTGGTAAAACGATGAATTTACCTTTATTGCCTACGCTTAGTACATCGTTCATAGTCATAAGCGCAATCTTTGTTGCAATCGGTTGGGTACTAATAAAACAAAGAAAAATTGAAGCTCATCAGCGAGTCATGATGACAGCTGCGATATTCGCGATTTTATTCTTTGTGATTTATATGAGCAGAACGATTTTTATGGGGAATACCTCATTTGGCGGTCCAGATCATGTAAAAATTTATTATACAATTTTCTTAATATTCCACATAACGTTAGCCACATCGGGAGCTGTTCTGGGAATTATTCAATTATATAGCGGGTATAAAGAGAATTATAAACTACATAGAAAATTGGGACCTATTACAAGTATCATTTGGTTTTTTACAGCGATCACAGGAGTGGTTGTTTACCTTCTTCTTTATGTGTTTTATGCTGGAGGAGAAACGACTTCTCTGTTTAAGGCGATCTTAGGATTTTAAATTTCAGGATAAATTTATTTAAAAAAGACCGGCTTTCTCAGAAAGCCGGTCTTTTTTCATTTTTCCTGAATTTAATTATAAAGCAAATTGTTTTACTTCTTCTTTTAATTGATTGAGGATTTTTTCACATTGGCTAACGAGTGAGTTTGGATAGTGCTCATCTTCGCCATACTCGACTCCGTGCGGATAATAATGCTTTCCAAGGATTGGGGTCATCAATTGGATAACTGCATGACGGCCGCCTACGTCTCCTTCAACAGCATAGCCCTGAACACGAAGATAATATGTACCTTCCTTCATTTCAAACTTACGATCGTAAGAAACACGTTCATAATCCCATTGGTCAGCTCTAATTAGACCATAATCATCCATTGTTGAGTCAAGTCTGCTTAAATCAGCTTTCAGGGATTCAATTCCTGTATTTTCGAATTTCATAGATGATACCTCCTCTAACTGCGTTACCTGCATATTATTCCAATTTTAATAATAGACGAATCCTTTCCATCTTGCAACGCTGTAGTAAAAGTTCACAACATTGCCAAGTTTCCCTGGCATATCGAATAAAAATACCGGTGAAGGTAACCATAATCATATAATTATTATTGGGGAAATTCGAGGTGGTAATGTTGAAAAAAGTAAAAGAAATAATGACTAAAGATGTAGAGTATTGTACCTTGCTTGATAATGTTTTTGAAGTAGCAGTAAAAATGAAAGATCTGGATGTTGGTGCCATTCCCATTGTCAATGATGAGCAGCACTTGGTCGGTATGATTACAGACAGGGATATTGTCATAAGAGGAGTTGCTGAAAAGCATCCTGGTTCTACTAAAGTGGAAGATATTATGTCTGATAAGCTAATCACAATTGAACCAGAAACTTCAGTAGAAGAAGCCATTCAACTTATGAAAAAGCATCAGGTCCGGCGTCTCCCTGTCGTTGAAAACAAAAATCTGATAGGGATTTTAGCATTAGGAGATGTAGCGCTTCAATCTTCCTTCGATCATCAGGCCGAAGAGGCTTTGACTGAAATATCAGAGGATCACCATTCTACTTACCTTCAATAACTGAAATGAAAGAAAACCAGGATAAATCTCCATAATTTCTATTTTCCTTCCCTAATTTCTATTATTTGAATTGGTAAAAATGATATAATAAATCTAGAATTCAAAACATATGATAGGAGAAAGAAAGCCTCTTGCTAAAATAAGAGGGGAGGGAAGATAGAGCTGCGTTTTTTATTTAAAGTCCTCATTATTTTTAGTGCCTTTTTTGTCATTAGCATTTATTTTAATTATTCTATAACACCAGAAGAACCTATGATTCAAGAAGAAGGAGAAATAAGTCCCAATCCTCTCCCAAATGTAGAACAAACCGGTCCTCCTTTTGAGCTGCCGCAGCCGGATCAGGGGATCGCTACATTAATTGGAAATGATGTGGAAGCTGTAAGAGAAACTTTTGGTTCACCGGACCGAATTGAACCTTCATTATACGGCTATGATTGGTGGATATACAAAGGAGATTCTAGCAGCTATTTTCAATTGGGGATAGAAGATCAGAAGGTTGTGACTGCCTATATAATAGGGGACGACATTAATGTACAGCCTTTTCAGATTGGTCAGCCTATTCAGGATATATTTCAATTAGCAACTCTTTCAACCGATATTCAGCTGGAGTATGATGGAACCACTTATCAATTTGAACTGACAGAAGAGGACTTAAATATCCGACCTCTTATTCCGATTGGTGATATTTTTGTTCAGTTATATTTTGATAAATTTACAGAAAAGCTTTCGAGCATTCGTTTTATAAATGCAGAAACCTTGATAAAGCTTAGACCATATGATTTGGTTTATCGGGGGACTTTGTATGAAATGAATCCTTTGGAAGATGAGAGCTGGACTGCTGCAACGGAAGGGATTGAAAAACAAATTTTCGATATGACCAATGTGATAAGGGAGCGTTTTGGATTACCTCCATTAGAGTGGGATCCTGTTACAGCCGTTGTTGCGTATGAACATAGCAAAGATATGCATGACAATGAATATTTCTCGCATACATCTCCTGAATTTGGTGAATTAAAGGACCGGTTAGAGCATCGGGATGTCGTATTTGAAATGGCCGGTGAAAATATTGCTGCCCAATATGTGGATGCAGGAGCAGTCATTGAAGGATGGATAAACAGTAAAGGTCACCGGGAGACCATGCTAGAGGAGGAATTTACTCACCTAGGTGTTGGTGTGTACCGGAAGTATTATACACAAAATTATATAAAGAGATCCTGGGATATCGATAATGAGGAATTGGAAGACAGTGAACAATAGGGAGCTGTCTCCCGATTTTTTTTAATCCTATACTCTTGGAATGATATGAAAAGTAGCGGTGGCATGTCCCATTAATGTTCCATCATCTCTAAAAGCCTTTCCTTCCATTACAAGTCTGGTATTTCCTTTGTGAATACAAGTTGCTTTTGCGGTAACTGTTTCACCTTCACCCTTTGCTAAAAAATGAATGTGCATCTCAGAAGTTACAGCTGCCTTATCCTCTGGTATTAAATGAAAGGCATACGTCCCCATAACCGTATCTAAAACAGTTGCCGTTATACCGCCATGAACAATATCTAAAGCATTCAGCGTTAAGGGCGTTATGGGAAATGTCATCTCTAGTTCATTAGGCTTTAGTATTTGATCAAGCTGTAGGAATGAAGAAATATAGGAATCATTTATTCGCATTTTCTTGCGATTTAAACCTTCCATAAACTGAATAAACAGCTCCTGTTCCTCAGAGGTCGAAGTTTCTAAAAAATTTTCCCAAAGCTGTTGCAAATTATTTCTCATGATAACCACCTTGCAGTTTGTATTTTTTTAAGTAAGTACAGACATATTGGAAACGTAAAAATTATATCACCTTTTCTTATATGAATCATATAATATCGTGGGAAATGCCTATACTGAGGTGAATAATATGGAAAAAAAGCTTCATCCATCTATTCAGCAATTTAAAGAATTTGTTAATAAAAATCCTAATCTCGTTAAAGAGGTAAGAGACGGAACAACTACATGGCAGGAACTATATGAAGAATGGTACTTGCTAGGGGAAGATGATTCAAGATGGGATTCCTACAAGTCTGATGAAGTGAAAAATTCAAATGAAAAAAAGGAATTTAACAGTGATATTCTTTCAATCGTATGGAATGGTGTAAAAAAAATGGACACCGAGCAAATCCAGCATCATCTTTCGTCTTTAAGTGAGGCAATCGGAGCGATTCAGGGAATCCTCTCACAATTTCAGGCTAATGGACGGAACAAACAAAAGCAGAATCAGAGTCAAAATCAACCAAGTAATCCCTTTTCCTTTAGAAAAGATTAAAAGGGAGGCAGACCATATTGCGATCAGAAATATACGAGTTAGTCAGAAAAAATCCAGATTGGGTCCGTTTTTTAAGGGAACAGCCGATTTGGTATAGAAAGCTGTCCCGCAATCCGAATGATTGGGAGACATTTGAAATTTCTGCTCTGCATTATTTTAGAAAAACGATCCCGCATAAAGTTGAACAGTTCTCGCAAAGTATCCAAATGGCTACGATGATGATGAGTATGTTTCAAGCCATGAATCAATCTCAAAATTCATAACTCCTTTATTTGGTTATTTATTTGATTGGACGCAAATGATAACTAAAAAGGGGGTATTTTTATTTTTGGCTATGTTAGAGCTCATTTGTGATTTTTAGATAGGAGAGGAGGGGGCGAAACTCCTCGAAAATGCATGTGCATTTTCTTCGTGCAATGCAGCGCTGCCGAAAGTTATCAGCCTCCCGAGCCAGAACAGACAAACCCCAAAGATCAGTTCCTGTTCGTCCCCTTGAATTTTCTCTTATTTTCAATCTGCACCTTTTCATGATACTATTATAAGTGGAGGTGAGGCCTCTTGATTAATACTTTAGAAAAAGTATTAGTAGTTGAGCAAGCAGAACAATTAGCAGAAATGATTCTTCAATCTGATTTAGCCGAAGAATATAGAAGTGCTTATAATAAATTGAAGAATCATCCTGTTACACAAGCAAAAATAAAGAGATTCACTGAACTGAAGGAACGTTATGAAGAGGTTCAGCGATTTGGGAAATATCATCCCGATTATAAATGGGTCATGAAAGAGGTTCGTGAGGCAAAGCGAGATATGGACCTTGATGACCGCGTGGCCGAATTTCGGAGAGCAGAATTAAGCTTACAAACGATGCTCGACGAAGTGAGTGTTATGATTGGACAATCTGTTTCCAAACACATTAAAGTCCCAACCGGTAATCCATTTTTTGAAAGTGGAAGCAGTTGTGGTGGGGGCTGCGGCAGTGGAGGAAGCTGCAGTTGTTCCGCATAAAACTTGCACAGTCTTTCTTCTGTGCAAGTTTTTTTTGCATACTTACGATATTGCTCATTTATAGAACATTATGCTAGACTAAGTAAAAAGAAATCGGCAGAGGAGTCATTATGATTGTAGATCGTCAAGGTTTTATAGTATGGTTGTCCTCATTAAAACAAGCCAAACAGCTTAGAAGACTTGGGAATGTCCATTACATATCAAAGCGTTTAAAATACGCTGTTTTATATTGCTCTATGGAGGAAAGTGAGTGGGTAGAAAATCAGCTTCACGCTTACCCATTTGTCAGAAAAGTAGAACTTTCCTATAAATCCATGATTAAAACTCATTATGAAAATAAGAAACCCGATAAAGCAAAAGAATACGACTATAAAATAGGATTTTAAAGGCTTCGATCTTTCGAAGCCTTTTTCACAGTGATCGGAACCCGCGACGTACCTTTTACCAATGTAAGGGTAATATATATCGGTTCATCCGTAAAATTCCTATTAAATATTGATAATACAGCTTATCATCCGCAAAGCTTTTAGAAGATTTGACTTGCAGCCCAATGATTTCCTTATGAGCATTAGCAGCCGCTTCCTGAAATAATAGGATCCGCTGGCTTGGCTTATTTTCTTCATAAGGGATACCTTCTTTGCAAATATACACAGGCTGGAAATCTCCTGTACGTGCTGGTTTTAAAATAACGACAAATGAACAGCGGCTTTTGCCGTTTATTTCAGTTTTTAATAAGAGTAAATGTTCAAGCCGATCTTGATTTCTTTCAATAATTTCCCGTAACTCAAATATATCCGAATAGCCCTCGCCTAACTCAATAAATCTTTGGTTCATCAAAGTACCTCCTAGCACTATTATTCATACTTTAACATGGGTTCAAACAAACTTGAAGTGAAAACTAGGTCAAGTTTTGTAAGCCTGGTGTACTGATATAAGGAGAAGAAAAGCAATGAGACGGTTTTTCGTTAGTCTGATGTTCATATCCCTAATTTTTATCGGAGTATTTCTTTATATCCAGTGGTTTGATTTTACAAAGTCGGCAGAGGAAACGAGTCAAATGGCTGAAGAGGGATTAATCCAAACGATTTCGATCACTCGTGAGCAAGCGATTTTAAAAGTGGAACAGCAAGTCTCTGGAATCAATGGGAACTCTCTTAGCTATATAGTGCCAAATGGAGTTCAGGACATTCAGTGTTTGGATGAAGAAAATCAGCCTTGTCGATTGAATCATAATGTGATCGAACAGGCTGATGCCGTCAAATTTCAATATGTTGTTCCAATGGAGGGAAAAACCTTCTTATTTAACGAATGGGTCCATTTCCCAGATGTAAAAATTAGCGAGACAACAGTTGAAATCATTGAACCATTGCCATTTAAAGGATTTTGGACATCAACTGCTCCTTTATTTGGACACACCCAACAGGAAACGATTTCATATTATCAATTTCAATCTGACAAAGGCAGTGTCTCTTTATTTAGATCGGAAGAGCTTTTACAAATGGCTTCAATCGGACCGATTCAAATTTTTGGGTCTGGCAGCAACGGGTCCTTAGAAAAATCGGAAGTTGAGAAATGGGTTGAGAAATTCCCTCAATTCGGCCAATGGAATATTGTTTTTAGCGACTTATCACCAGCCTATTATACGAAAGGTTTACTGATAGTCCCAAGTACGACAACTAGCGAAGCACTGAGGACAATACTTATCAGAACCTATATAAAAGATAGTTTTATTGTTGATGATACATTGGATCCGTCTTTTTCGGGCTTAATAGCTTCTATTCTATTAGAAGAGGAAATCCAGTCTGAATCTGTCTATCAGAAGCTGCTTCAAAACCTTTCAGAAATTGAAAGGGAAAAGCTTCAATCAGTTGTCATCTCGCAATTCACAAAAACAATCACACCTGCTTGGCTCGATGAGCAGATATTTAAAATAAAAGGACTTAAAACAACCTTTTTAACTGACCATTTTGAAAAAGGAATAAAAGGAGAGCTTTTATTTTTTGATCCAAGACCAGTCACTGGATTTAATAGAAGTGAAAAGGAAATACTGACATTAATCGATAACGGGCTTAGATATTATCCGCTTTTAGAAACGATGAACCTGATCGGTTATGAGGTAAACCAAGTACCAAAGCAAAAATTAGTTGAGATCAAAAAGGAGGGTCATATCTTTCAGTTTTCTACGGACCAGCCGATTTTACTTGAAAATGATAGCAGATATGTTCTTACACAATTCCCACTTTCGTATTTCAATAACGAGTTATTTATGGAAGAAGGCTGGTTAAGACGATTATTTACCCTCGATGTTATAATGGCTGAAGATTCGATTCATTTGAAGGATCTGCCCTGAGAAGTAATGATTTTTATAAAATACTATATATGGCTTAACATTGATAATTTTATGCAAAAAAAAAAGCCCTGCAGACATGTTTCTGCAGGGTCCTTCTATATCCTCTTCAAAAAGAGGACCCGAAGGCAAAGGGAGAGGAGAAACCGGAGGAAGAACTTATGGGGAAACGTAAGTCTTCTCCGCGGTTGGCAACAACATCTCGTCTAGATGTTGTTACTTTCAGTATGGTCCAAAAAAGGAAGCATTATACACTTAAAATTGAGAAAAGAGATGTAGTGTTCTTGTATGTAAACGTCCTCAAAATAAGTAGCATCGATATAAAGGATTATGGTAGGATAATGAAGGACGCGAAGTAAAGAGGGTGCAACTATGAGGGTTATTGCAGGTACCTATAAAGGTCATTCTTTAAAAGCTGTTCCTGGGATGAATACGAGACCGACAACGGATAAAGTGAAAGAATCTGTCTTTCACAGGATTGGTCCTTTTTTTAATGGCGGCTTAGGGCTAGACCTGTTTGCAGGCAGCGGGGGTCTGGGTATAGAAGCGCTTTCAAGGGGATTAGACCGTTGTATTTTTGTAGACCATAATGGAAAAGCGATTCAAATTATTAAAGAAAATATCTCAGCTCTTCGGATTAGTGAGGAACAGGTGGAAATATATAAAGCAGATGCGAAAAGAGCATTAAAAGCTTGTGCGAAAAGAGAGCTGAAATTTGATTTAATTATGCTTGATCCGCCTTATAAGTTAAAAAATCATATGGAATTAGTTGAACAAATTGAAAAGCTCGGTTTATTAAAAGAGTCAGGCCAGATTCTTTGTGAACACGATGCAAAAGATGTACTGACCGAGACGGCTCATTTTTCGATTATGAAAAGAGAGGAATATGGAATGATAGGGGTCACAATTTTTCAAAAGCAAATATAGGGGGAAGAAAATGGGAAAAATCGCTGTATGTCCTGGTACATTTGATCCAATTACATATGGACATTTAGATATCATAACTCGCGGAGCAAAGGTGTTTGAAGAGGTATATATTTGTGTTTTGAATAACGCATCGAAACAGCCATTATTCTCAGTGGAAGAAAGAATGGAATTAATAAAAACAGTAACAAAGGATATACCCAATGTTAAAGTAGATTCATTCCAGGGTTTATTAGTGGAATATGCTAAAAAGGTCCAGGCTAATGCGATTATCAGAGGGCTTCGGGCTGTTTCCGATTTTGAATATGAAATGCAGATTACATCAATGAATAAAGTATTATACGATGAATTAGAAACCTTGTTTATTATGACGAAAAGCCAGTACTCTTTTTTAAGTTCAAGTATTGTAAAAGAAGTGGCCAAATTTGGGGGAAATATTTCAGAATTAGTACCATTTCCAGTAGAAAAGGCGTTAAGGGAAAAATATAAGAATTAATTTGGAGGGATTGTTTAGAAGACAATCCCTCTTTTTTCGAATAGGAGCTTTCAAAACCAATCTCGCTTAACCTCTTGTTTTTCTGATTCGTCTGAGTAAAATCAGGCAGGAAAGACTGAGCGCAAAAATTGTAAATAATGGGCCGATTTCTTTAAGCGAATCAAGCATATCATTCCAGCTTGACTGTGCTTCCCAAAATACAGGTATGGACTCACTGGGGTGTTTTAGAACGACTCCCTTATAGAGCGGATTCCAAAGGATAATGGTTATAAAAGAAGCAAAAATGCCCTGCAAGAGCCGCGCAAAAAAGAAAGGTTTAAAACGGATATCAGTTTGAGCAAATATACTGGCCACTTGTGCCTGAATACTAAAGCCAGCGAAAGCAAGAATAAAACTGACCATTATCGCTTGCTGTAATACGGAGGATTCTTGAACCTGACTCAGCATTTGGCTGCCTAATGTAATTTCAAATAATCCGGAGATGAACGGGATACTCATTTCCTTAGGTAACTGTAATAGAGTAAATAATTGATTGAACACTAAGGAGATAGCTGAAGTAATATGTAAATGGAATAATAGTTTGTTAATCACTGAAAACAGAATAATAAAGCCGCCAATCATGAGTAATGTTTGAATTGAAGAAATAACCGCATCTCCAAGAATTTGACCGAGCGGTCTCTTATCATTGATTCTTGTTCTATGAAGGGCTCTTAAGGCTTTACGGATTGAAAGTTTTCTTCTTTCCTTTCTATAACCGCCTTTTTCCTCCTTTTTACCATGGTATCTCATAACAAGTCCTACAAAAAAATTCGCTAGATAATGAGCGACTGCCAATAATATCCCAAGTTTGGGATTATTAAAAAAACCGACTGATACGGCACCAAAAATAAATAGGGGATTTGAACAATTTGTAAAAGAAGCGAGTCTCTCAGCTTCTATTCTTGTGATTTGTTTTTCTTGCCTCAATCTGGCTGATAACTTCGCTCCAGCCGGATTTCCTGATGCCATTCCCATTGCCCAAACAAAACCGCCAACACCGGGGACTCGAAAAAGCGGTCTCATAAACGGTTCTAATAAAACTCCAATAAATTTAACGACGCCTAATCCAATCAGCATCTCAGAAATAATAAAGAAGGGTAAAAGCGAAGGAAAAACAATTTCCCACCACATATTCAATCCGCGAATGGAGGCTTCGAAGGATTCCTCTGGAAATACAATTAATGATATGGCCATTAATGTAACAGATAAAGCGAGTACTAAGGTTTTTAACTTGGATCGATTGAGCAACTGGAATTTCCCTCCCTGGTCGGCATTGCCTATCATTTTGCAAATGAATTAAGCATAAGGATAGGTATATGGCTAAAAGACAACTTGTCTAATGTCGCGCCTATACTAATATACTCTTGAAAAAAAAGAAATAGACCTTCTGTCTTGTACAGGTTGGGGGGATACCCTTGAAAGATCCAAAAGTGGGAATTGCTTTAGGCTCAGGCGGGGCTAGGGGCTTCGCTCATCTAGGAGTATTGAAGATCTTAGAGCAGGAAGGCATACCTGTTCATTTTTTGGCTGGAAGCAGTATGGGGTCGATCATAGCCTGTTTTTATAGTGCAGGCCATTCAATGGAGAGGTTATATTCTCTCTCGAAGGCTTTTAGGAGAAAGTATTATCTTGATTTCACTGTCCCTAAAATGGGATTTATTGCTGGCAAAAGAATTAAAGAATTTATCCGCCTATTTACTCATCATTTGAATTTAGAAGATTTGCCGATACCCGTTGCAGTTGTGGCAACGGATATTAAGACTGGAGAAAAAGTTATTTTTAAAGAGGGCCCCATTGCTGAAGCAGTAAGAGCCAGTATTGCGATACCAGGAATTTTTGTCCCGGAAAAATATCAGGGCAGATTATTAGTGGATGGAGGCGTAGTGGATCGTGTTCCTGTTTCGGTTGTAAAAGAAATGGGAGCTGATCTTGTGATTGGGGTCGATGTGTCAAGTGTAAAAATGAATGAAGATGTTACAACGATTTATGATGTAATCATGCAAAGCTATGATATTATGCAAATGGAAATTGGAAGGCACAGAGAGAAGACCTCTGACTTAATGATCAAACCGAATGTTGAGATGTATAGTGGCCGAGCGTTTACAAATATTGAAGAAATCATTAACATAGGAGAAGAAGCTGCAAGACAACAATTACCAAATCTTTCTGATTTAATCGATCGCTGGAGGGAACAACACGCATGAGCCGAAAGACGTATAATAAAATATTAATCGCCGTATTTATTATCGCTATTATCTTATCATTTTACAAACTCCCATATTACGTGTACCGACCAGGATCGGCAACAGAACTCGAACCGTTGATAAAAGTAGAGGGGGGATCTGACAGTGAAGAAGGAAGTTTTATGCTAACCACTGTCAGCCGATTAGAACCAAATATTTTTATTTACTTATGGGCCCAAATCAGGCCTTTTTATGAAATTGAACCGCAGGAAAATGTACGTGAAGAGGGAGAAACACAGGAGGAATTTGATGTTTATCAGCTTTTTTTAATGGATCACTCCAAGTACAATGCGATTCATACGGCTTATAAGTACGCAGGGATTCCTGTTAAAAACGTGTATCATGGAGTTTATGTCGTTGATATTATTGAAGGAATGCCAGCA
This sequence comes from Bacillus oleivorans, assembly GCF_900207585.1. GTDB lineage: Bacteria > Bacillota > Bacilli > Bacillales > JC228 > Bacillus_BF > Bacillus_BF oleivorans. The sequence goes on from NZ_OAOP01000007.1 coordinate 36,916, forward strand.
GAAGAAGTACTGAAGCCTGGTGATCAAATTATTAAGGTGGATGAATTGGAATTTGAGTCATCAGACGAATTTGGCAGCTATGTCAAAGAAGCAACCGCTCCAATTACGATTACTTTTATTAGGAATGGTGAAACCAAAACGGCTGAAATTGAGACAGCCCCATTCCCGGAAAATCCGCAGGAACGCGGTTTTGGTATTAAACTCGTCGATGATTATGAGGTAATAGCAGATCCTCCCGTCGAAATAAATTCAAGTTCAATCGGCGGGCCATCAGCCGGACTTATGTTTAGTCTTGAAATTTATAACCAGTTAACTGAAGAAGATTGGACAAAAGGTTACGAAATTGCTGGAACAGGTGAAATTACTGAAGACGGAAAGGTTCTGCCAATTGGCGGAATTGAACATAAAATTGTAGCCGCTGATAATAAAAAAGTCGATATCTTTTTTGCACCAAGTATGGAGGTAAATGGAACCTCTAATTATAAAGATGCGCTTAAAGTAAAGGAACAAATCAACTCGGATATGGAAATAGTTCCAGTCGAAACATTTGAGGATACGATAAACTACTTGGAAAAACTTGAATCAGAAGGTGAATAGCCTAATAGGCTACTCACCTTCTTTTAGTAAAACAGGATGTTTTAAAAAATCTTCCAGGAGGATGCGGGAATTATGTTGATGTAGTGGAAGATTATACACTTTTGCTGCTTTTAGATCGAGATGTAATAAAGTGGCATGTTCTTTTTTGACATTAGCAATGAGAGGAAGTTCTAAGTCTTTTTTGAGTTCATTAAGATAGTGTTGCCCTTTTTTGCTCATGCCTAACAGTCGAATATAAGGTGACAGACGATCATTTTTAGACATTTCTTCTTTCAAGGTATTGGTTAGAATATGAACACACATTCGCTGCAGACGGGTCCATGTATATCTTTTAGTTTTCAGGTTATTCATGAAATCGTGGAAGCTGCTGCTCTCGATTGATGCGTCTTTTATGCGGTATTCGATGCCTTCCTCTATTTCATAAATGCTTCTTAGTTCCTCGGGAGATGCAGTCTGTATCCGATATTGCAAATAGGGCCAATATAGCTCCCAGCTGTGAAATAGACCCGTTACTTTATGATAGTTCTGCAATTCTTCAAATGTAGCGGGAGGCACGTATTGCATAATTTCCTCTGCGTTTTGGTCTGGCCTCTCAAAAATATGTTTTCGGATACTTGTTGCACTGGCAATTGTGGCAGATGAAAAATGTACATCATGATATTGAGCATTTTTACGGGAAATTGTATAGGGCTTCATTTTACCGTTTTGCTCCCGCAGTGCCTTTATATAATGAAATCCTAAAATGTTATTTGGCCTGGAAAGATCCAGTGTATTTTCACCTTCTAACACAGTGGCATAAGCAGATGCCACAGATTTAGGATAGCTGGATCCTCTTTTAACTTCTTCTTGAATAAAGGTTTGAAGCAGCTGATTCTTTTCCTCTACTTTTTCAAAAGTATAGAAAAAGCTATCAATTTTTCCTGATTCACTTCCAAATGCAAAGGCCTCACAATGGAGGGCTTCAAGGATTGAAATTGCCCCATTAGCAAATATTTCGGCCTGCTGTGTCGCAAACTGATAAGGTAGCTCCACAACTATATCAATTCCCGCCCGCAGTGCCATTTTGGTCCGCGCCCACTTTGATACAAGCGCCGGTTCCCCCCGCTGCAGAAAGTTTCCGCTCATGACAGCAATCAAAACATCTGAGCTTGTTATTTTTTTCGTTTCATTTAAATGGAATAAATGTCCGTTGTGAAACGGGTTGTATTCCACAATAACACCTGCACTCTTCATGTTTTTCCTCCGCACTATTTCAGGTCTTCCATTTTCATAATTTTACCTTTTACGATATTACTTTCATTATAAATGACTAGTGGACATGAGCCAAAAATTTTCAATCTTTAATGTAAAATTTCTACAAAGAAAACCCGATGATCAGCATAAAGAGTAAGGATCCAAAAAACCAAATTGAAAGAATTGGATTCGAGAACATATCTTTCACCCTCCATTATTTGGACTTAAATTGGGTAACCGTGATTTTTTCCGCTCTAGTTATTGGGTAAACGAGGAGCTTTTAATAGTTGGGGAAAAAAAGAACATAACACCGATTCCAATCAGAGTAGCCCACGCACCGGCTGCCATGGTACTTGTTTCTATGCCGCTAAAATAGAGGATCATTGAAAGTTCCGCTGCTCTAGGTGAAGCATTTTTCTTTCCGTATAAGCAAATAACACAGGTCTTACAGTTCCGGCTGCTGTTCCAACCCGTAAAATATCACTATTATAATAATCTCCTAGCCAATCAAGAAAACCGATTATGTTGGTGGCCTTGATTTTTTCATGATTCCCCAATCCGGTTGAATACGGGGAAGGGGAGTTTGTAATGTGACAATAAAGTTCTTTAATTTTAAAACCCCAAACACATATAACCCCGTTCTGAGTAATACGGGGTTAAAATAAAGTTGTTTAATTTTTGATGTAAAAAACTTCGCCGTATCAAAAAATATAACAATAAAGTCGTTTAAATCTAAGGGTTCCTCCACAATCGCGCCCTTTTGTTGAAGATCGCAGCTTTCTTTAGTTCTAGAAGAACATTTTATTACTTTAATGGGTTTCTAATGGTATTTTACCGATTTCTGAGACATCCTTATGTTTGTACTTTATCACTTCAAAACCTGGTATTCGTAAAGTAATTGTATCAAATCCATAAGGAGGCATTATTGGTCCTTCATATGTAACAATTTGAATGGTTACATCGTATTTGTCATTATATTCATCTTGAATAATATCAATAATTCTTTCGGAGTGAAAAAGCCTTGATTCACCATAATACGTTCTTGTGGCATCAAGTATCTCTTTACCAATTGCTCTTAAAAAGGCCTTCTCAAGCATTGTTTTACTTTTGACAGTCGGAAATTTCTTTGTTTCCTTTTTAACGACTTTCCAATGATCATTTTCTTTTTTTAATGTATACAAAAGATTCAATCCATCCAACTTGACTGCGTGTATATAGGCAATATCATCTTTTATATACACCCTTGGTTCTCTAACCCATTTCCATACATCTGATGTTAGTACAGATAGAAATGCTTTGCCTAATGGAGTTATATCTCCTTTGTCATTATAAAAAGGAAATTCTCTAAAAAAATAGATATCTTTAACACCTTGTAAATCTACATCGAAATAATATTTATCAATAAATTCTTTATCTGGTGTTTCTTGTATTGCAAAAGCTACAGAGTTATTTATAAAAAATAAGATACAAAAAATAAAATAGAGTTTTTCCTTCAATACAGTCCACCTACCTTTGTAGGTATCTTGCCCAATCGCTTATACTAAAATCTTGCTACCGATAGCATAAAAAGGCTTCATACACTAAATGAGACGCGTTCCTAAATAAATGCGCCCGATTGTTGAATATTGTAAAATGCGAAAGAGCTACTAAATCGACTTATCAGTTATTTTACTAAAGCACCCGTTATACAATAAGAATTACATATTTATTGCTTTATTAGAAATAATAACCGAAGAGGTGATAATGTGGATAAGAATAACTTAAAACTCACTTCTTCTGAAATAGGAACGCTGTGGGGACAGTATGTAAACGGAACAATGACAGATATAGTCAATAGATATATGTTCTCTATTATTGAGGATGAATCAATAAAAAATATTTTTGAGGATGCTATCAAGACGTTTGAAAAACAAAAGAAACAACTCGTAACTTTTATGGAGAACGAGGGTTTTCCAGTTCCAATTGGATTTACTGAATCTGACCTCAATAAAGGTGCAGAGAGATTGTTCACTGACATATTTTGCTTAAATTATTTACATATCATGACTTTACATGGATTGTTAGGACATACCACTTCATTAGGCGTTTCTGTTAGAAAAGACTTACGAGATTATTACGATTCATGTGATAATGACGGGAAAAGAATGTACCATCAAACCATAGAGTTGTTGCTCGAGAAAGGGAATTTCCAAAGAGATCCTTTATTTTATCCTAGTAAGAACCCTGAATTTATTTCTAGCCAAGATTTCACAGATGGATTTTTCGGAAAAGGGAGACGTTTAACTGCAACAGAAATTATCAGTATTTCTTTGAACCTTAAAAAGAGTATTATGGCTAAAACTCTTTCTATCGCATTCAGTCAAGTTACTCAAACAAAAGAAGTAAGAAAATTTTTAGAGGATTCCGAGAAAACATCTGATGGACAAATACAAGCCCTTGCAAAAATAATGCATAAGGATAATTTGCCAGTTCCTAAGTCGTGGGAAACAGAAGTGACAACTTCAACGGACTCTCCTTTTTCTGATAAGTTAATGTTATATCATATTGGTTTCCTGTTCCAAGCTGCACAAGCGTATCACGGAACAGGTTTAGCTTCAGCTATGCGAACAGACCTTGTAACAACATACGAAAGCACCATTCTACAAAATCTTATGGTTACCAAAAAATGGTTCGATATTTTAGTGCAAAATAAATGGTTAGAACAGCCACCACTTGCTCCTAATAGAAAAGAAATTGCAAAAGAAAAATAATAAAAACATTGTTACTAGGGTATGTATAAGTGAATAAGAGTCCATATAAAAAACTAATGTGGAGCATCGCACTTCCTGGATTTGGACAGTATTTAAACGGTAAGTATTTTAAAGGCACAGTTTTATTGATACTTGAATTTCTGATTAATATACAAGCCAATTTTAATCAGGTCATACTTCTAAGTTTTCATGGAGAAATTGATGATGCCATACAACATGCAGATTATCAGTGGTTGATGTTTTATCCTTGTTTGTACTTTTTTCAATTTGGGATGCGTTGAATGATGCAGGCGGAGGGAAAGACCCTTATTCTTTTCTTGCGTATGTGTTCGCTGCGTTTTTTTGGTTGGATTGATTTTTTCCTCAAACTTAATGATATTTGGGGTGTTATTTGGTCCTGTATGGCTCCCAATGTTGTTTATTTTACCCGGATTAATAATTGGATTGACTATTAGAATAATCTTAAATAAAGTTTTTTAAAAAACCATCCTCTATTGAATTCAAAAGAGGATGGTTTTTATGGGAATAATCAAGAAAGTTTTTTAAATAACTACTAGTTTAAGAACAAAGAGTCAATTTCAACTTCAATTTCCTTCGTAAAAATTCCTTCTGTTTCTTACGCAATATGGCCCTTAAATGGAATATAACATGACTAGAATTTTAAACATCTTTATTGTAAATGTAACGACTTTATTTGTAATTAAACAACTTTATTGTAAGTGGACAGAGTTTTGAATAAATCCGTTTAAATCAATGTGTTTCTTCATTAAAAATCATCACTTCAATATTAAAGCTGTGAGTCACAGGACTAACTAATTTTTTATATTCAAGTCGGAATACTTGGTTTTATGGTAGAAGGTCGACCATGTTTTATGCTTTTACCTATTTTTTATTTTGAGAAATAGCTTGCGAGATAGGATTTTCAACTACATAATTAGATGATACGTTCACAGGATTTTTAATTGTATCGCCAACAGGGCAATGCGCGTCAACAAACCTAAAAAACTCATCAAGCTTTTCTTTAGGAGCATCTGTTGTAATGTGGAAAGTGGATACAATCGATGAATAGCCAGGCCTTACATCAGCTTTGTTTAAGAAGCCATCTAAATCTAGTTCACCTTCTAATTCAACCCACAATTGATCAAATTCAATCCCGAATTGTTTCGCATAGGTTTGCACGACGATAGATTGGCAGGAACCCAAAGCAGAAAGAATAAGTTCCACTGGATTCATTCCTTGATCGGTTCCTCCTAATTGGATCGGTTCATCAACAATCACTTTATGGCCTCTTGTTTCGGTTTTCACCAAATACTTTTCTTGTAATGATGCATTCACATTAAATTTTAAAACCGTCAATTAAAATTTCTCCTTTCCATTCTTTAATAGTTTTTGTTTTTACAATAAAAATCAGTTTTCGTTTAGGTACAATTGATTCACCTCCATTCTTTTCAACCAATGAAAAACGACCTCTTATAGGAATAAGAGGTCGTGATAAACAAAATAATACGTAACCACTGTCCCTCTTATATTTCAGATTGAAACAATCTGCTGGAATTGGCACCTTTTGAAATAAAATTCAAAGGTTGCCGAGGCATCATTGGGCCAGTCCCTCCGCCTCTCTTTATAAGAGTATTGCAACTCGCTATTTAATTTGACCCTAATTCTAAATAGCATATCAGGAATCGTCTATAGGTCTTTTGTATGCTTTTTGAGCTGCATAAATTATAATAGCGATGTGAACAATGAGATTTATAGAGTGAAATGCACCTATCGTGCGTAAAGAAAAAACATTGACATTTAGCTTTATGATAGCTATAATAAGCTTTGTTGCCTCAGAGGTGATATATTTGAAATGGTCTATTAATCAGTTGCAAAAACTCCGGGATAAAGGCTTGGAGCTTAATGAAACAATGGACTTAGATGAAGAGCTGAAAAGAGTAGACTCGCAAATTAGAGGGGCCACACCTGTTCATGTGACAGGAAAAGTGGATATTGGTTCTTCAAGGGTTACCTTCCATTTACAGGTAGAAGGTGCCTTAACTCTTCCGTGTTCGAGAACGTTAAAGGATGTTCATTATCCTTACCATATTGAATCAAAGGAAACTTTTTTATTGAATTCAAGTGGATATGGCAGCGAGGAAGAATCGGACGAAGTACATCAGCTAGAAGGGGATGTACTAAACTTAACACCTGTGATTGTGGAATTAATTGTACTAGAAATTCCGATGCAGGTTTATAGTGAAGAAGCAAAAAATGAAGATGATTTTCATCCTTCAGGTCAAGGCTGGGAATTCATCAGTGAAAATCAAAAAAAAGACAAGATTGATCCGCGTTTGGCTGAATTATCCAAGCTCCTTCAAACTGAAAAGGATCAAGATTAGCTTTTGATACATCTTTTAAGGAGGTGGGAAGAATGGCTGTACCTTTTAGAAGAACGTCTAAAACTAAAAAACGACTACGTCGTACTCACTTCAAACTTCAAGTCCCTGGTATGGTAGAATGCCCAAACTGCGGCGAAATGAAATTAGCTCACCGTGTATGTAAGGCTTGCGGAACATACAAAGGAAAAGAAGTTGTTAATAAATAATGAATGATTAAAAGAACGCAAAGAGATGGATGGCTAGACTGCCTCTCTTTGCGTTTTTTTCTTATACATTTTGGGTCTAGCACAAAGTGCTAGCCCCATTTGTTTACGGACATTAGTTCCGCTATTTGCTGCAAATCTTTGGATTTCAGAAATTATCGGACACTGGTTCCGCTATCATGGCAAAAACATACGATTTTCGCGTCAAATTTAATAAATAGCTGATTGTATGTCCTATAATTTTTCAAAACAGCGGTATTTTGAGAAATAACGGAACGTATGTCCTATGACACAATTTCGACTGCGACCAGTTTTTTTATAAAGCAGATTTTAATAGCAAGTGTAAAATGAGGTGCGGACATGGCGGATTACAAGATTAAAAGATTATTTAACAATGTTTTGGTATTTGTAATTACGAGAGAGCATGTGCTAAATGCTGTGAATGATCAAGTGATGGACGGTTTAAACCAGGCTTGCGATATCATCAGAACAGATCCTGACTATTCCTTATTCGTGATTACAGGAGAAGGGGAAAGGGCATTTTGTTCAGGGGGCGATCTCCGGGAATTTCATGCTCTGAAGACAGCGAATCAAAGTGTCCAAATGCTGCAAAAAATGGCCCATATTTTACATAATATAGCTACTTTGCCTGTTCCAGTAATTGGGCTGCTAAATGGAACAGCCGTTGGCGGAGGAATGGAGATTGCATCCGCATGTGATTGGCGCTATGCCAGAGAAACAGGGAAATATGGTTTTATCCAAGCGAGTCTCTCGATTACGACTGGATGGGGCGGGGGCACATTACTTCTTGAAAAATTCCCGCCTCATTTAGCGCTAGAATGGTTAGCTAAGGGAGAAAAAAGAGCCGCGTCTGACTGGCAGCAAGATCGTTTCTTTAACAATATCTTTTCAGGAAAGCCATTTGATTTTTTTGAAAAAGAGTGTCATTCCATGCTTAAAACTCAGTCGGATGTTTTAAGAAGCTATAAAGAAGTCTTTTTAAAAAAGATAGATCAGCCTTCATTATTGGACCGGATGCTAAACGAAGCTAAAAATTGTTCTCTTCTGTGGGAAAGTAATGCACATCATGAAGCTGTCACGCAATTTTTACAAAAAGATAGAAAAACGAAATGATACGGCTTTCACCTATAAAATATAGTTAAACTGAAATTGAATCCGTCTATCTATTCTACTAGTTGCATATATATAGGTATCCATGAATTTAGAGGAGGGGTGCCGATGACAACTACTAGGCAGGATGCTTGGACAAAGGACGAAGATGTACTTCTCGCTGAAGTTGTCCTACGCCATATTCGAGAAGGCGGTACACAGTTACAGGCCTTTGAAGAAGTAGGTAAAAAATTGTCCCGAACACCAGCTGCTTGCGGGTTTCGCTGGAACTCGCTTGTCAGAAAGCAATACAAGTCTGGGATTGAATTGGCTAAAAAACAGCGTAAAGAACTTAAAAGACAGAAAAGTTCATTAACCAAGCATGAACGCTTTGAAGAGAATAGGATCCGACAAGCAGAGAATGGAGAGCGGAATCCAATTCGAAACCTTATCATTTCTTTAGAACAGCTAGAGAAACAATGGCTGGAAAGAAAAAATGACGCTGACTTACATAAACGTGTGAGTCTATTAGAAAATGAAAACCAAGCCCTTAAGAAAGAAAGAGATCATTGGCTTTCAGAATATAGGACGTTACTTGGGGTTATGGAAAAAGCGAGAAAGCTTGTTTATTTAGAAGATGAAGTTGTCAAGAAAAAAGCAAAAAATGGGAAAGGGTTTTAAACCTTTCCATAAAAAACGAACCGTTTTCAGGTTCGTTTTATATTTTGTTTATGCTTTTTTCTCTTCAGGCTGCCATACTAGCGGGTTTTCACTTAAATCTCTGGCCATATCATAGGCTAAAGCATGGAACCCCATTTTCTCCCAGAAACCTTGAGATTTCATGCGCGCATTCGTTTTGATGGGGAGGTTAAAGCCTTTGGCAAAATCAACTAGAGCTTTACCATAGCCTTTACCTTGATAATTAGGGAGAACTTCCAGCTTCCATAGTTCTAAATAAGTTTGCTGCGGTTCAAAATAGCGGTCAAATTTAGCATCGACCTCATATAAACTCATCCGGGCTACAAGAGTATCTGCAAAGTAGATACCATAAAATGGAGAATCACTATCGTTTTCAATCATATTTTCCTGAAGGTCCTCAAGCATGGACAGCTCTTGAACACCGTATTCTTTAAACTTTTTAAATTCTTCTAGAGTTTTATAATTAACTTTTAGTCTTTCAACTTTATAACTCACTATAACTCCCCCTTTACCAGCAATTAGCTTTCTAGATTACATGTTTCTCATAATTGGTATTTTTATTATACAATATATTTACAAAAGATTCTGCAGACAAATATATGTAAGCGATTGCAAAAAATAGAAGGATTTTTGAAAAACAATGTCGAACAGTTCGTAATGGAGCGTGTAAAGGGGATAGCATCTAAGGGGGATAGGTATGAAAAAAATATTAATTGCAAACCGTGGCGAAATTGCTTCGAGAATCATTAGGACTGCTCATAAGCTGGGAATGGAAACCGTTGCTGTTTATTCAGAAGCAGATAAAGATCTTCCTTTTGTAAAACAAGCGACTTATGCCTATTTGATCGGCGAGGGTCCTGTACAAAAATCGTATTTAAATCAAGATGCAATTTTAGAAATTGCCGTAAAGGAACGGGTGGATGGGATCCATCCGGGCTATGGATTATTGAGTGAAAATGCAGGATTTTGTAAGGCTGTACAGGATTGTGACATTACCTGGATTGGTCCTTCCCCTGAGACGATATCTTTAATGGGGGAAAAAATTGCAGCAAGGATAGTGATGACAGAGGCGGGGGTTCCAGTAGTTCCAGGTAACCAAACAGGTATGAAGGATGTAGAGGAAGCTTTAGAATTTGCCAAAAAGATAGGATTCCCGATTATGCTGAAAGCAAGTGCCGGCGGCGGGGGAGTCGGGTTAGCTGTTTGCAGAAATGAAGAGGAGCTTCACAAGATTTTTTCTTCGACTAAAACAAGAGCAAAGGCATATTTCCAAAATGAAGATGTCTTTATTGAAAAATATATAGAAAAAGCACGCCATATCGAAGTACAAGTTGTTGCAGATTCATCCGGGAATACAGTACACCTTTACGAACGAGATTGCTCCTTGCAACGGAGAAATCAAAAGGTTATCGAAGAAACGCCTGCCCAATCGCTCCGTGAAGAAACAAAAGAAAAGCTGTACCAGTATGCTATCCAAGCTGCGAAATTCGTAAACTATGTAAATGCTGGAACTGTTGAGTTTATTGTGGATACGGATGAGAATATCTACTTTTTAGAAATGAATACAAGGCTGCAGGTAGAACACCCCATTACCGAGGAAATGACGGGAATCGATTTAGTTGAGTGGCAAATAAAAATTGCAAATGGAGAAGAAATTCCTTTAAAGCAAAATGAAATTAATAAGCATGGCCATGCAATTGAGTTTAGAATTTACGCTGAAAACCCAGATACCTTATTGCCATCACCAGGTGTTATAAGCACCCTTAAGTGGGCGGATTATCAATCTGGCAGACTTGATTACGGGTATAAGGAAGGAAATCAGGTAACGCCATTTTATGATCCATTGATTGCTAAATATATCGCCGTGGGACAGACAAAGAAAGAATGTATCGGCCAGGCACGTACTTTTTTTAATGAAACAGTCATTGAAGGGATCAAAACGAATATTCCATTATTGCAAAGAATTTTAGATACGGAATGGTTTGAAAAGGGTAACTATACAACCCAATTATTACAAGAGCTTTTACTAAAAAATAAATAAACTTACATAGGGGGAGAGAAACATGCAAGTAACTGCAACTATGGCCGGAACAGTATTATCTGTTTTGGTTGAGAAGGATGAAATGGTCAAAGAAGGCCAAGAAGTGGTCATGATCGAATCTATGAAAATGGAAATTCCCATTGAAAGTGCTGGAGAAGGAAAAGTGAAAGAAATTCATGTTCAGGCTGGTGATTTTGTGAATGAAGGTGATGTCCTCATTACACTGGAGTAGGATCCTTTCCTGGCTACAGGCTGTTAATCATTCATAGAGGGGGAAAGCAAATGACAACGACAAAAGGCCGTTCTGCTGAACTTACAGAACGCTTAAATCAGGTTTTACAAGGCGGACATCCTAAATATCACGAGAAATTAAAATCGCAAAACAAGCTGTTTGTCCGGGACCGTCTAAATCTTTTATTTGATAATGGAGTATATGAGGAAGACGGACTTTTTGCAAATTTTGAAGCGGGTGATCTACCGGCAGATGGAGTTGTAACAGCTATTGGAAATATCAATGGTCAAACAGTCTGTGTCATGGCAAATGATTCTACTGTAAAAGCAGGGTCATGGGGAGCAAGAACAGTTGAAAAAATTATTAGAATTCAAGAAACGGCGGATAAGTTAAAGGTTCCGATCCTTTATTTAGTCGATTCTGCAGGGGCGCGAATTACTGACCAGCTCGAGATGTTTCCGAACCGCAGAGGAGCTGGCCGCATTTTTCATAATCAGGTCAAGCTTTCTGGAAAAGTGCCGCAAGTATGTTTGTTATTTGGACCTTCTGCTGCAGGAGGTGCGTATATACCTGCATTCTGTGACGTGGTCATTATGGTGGATAAAAATGCTTCGATGTACCTCGGCTCACCTCGGATGGCCGAAAAAGTTATTGGTGAAAAGGTGACGCTTGAGGAAATGGGTGGTGCGCGTATGCACTGCTCCGTTAGCGGTGTAGGAGATGTACTCGCCTATAGTGAAGAAGAAGCGATTGAATCCGCCAAAAAATATATATCATATTTCCCAGCCAATTATCAGGAAAAGCCAAATGTGCTTGAGGCTATCAAGCCGAACTATAAAAAAGAATTGGAAGACATTATTCCGGCTAATCAGAATGCGCTATTTGATATGTACGAGTGTATTGAAACACTTATTGACGAAGGAAGCTTTTTTGAAATGAAAAAGCTGTTTGCCCAAGAATTGATTACTGGATTTGCAAGAATTAATGGAAAAGCAGTCGGGATAATCGCAAATCAGCCTAAGGTAAAAGGCGGCGTCCTTTTTGTCGATTCAGCTGATAAAGGAGCACGTTTTATCCAGCTTTGTGATGCGTTTCATATTCCGTTATTATTCCTCGCAGATGTACCGGGATTTATGATTGGAACAAAAGTGGAAAGAGCAGGAATTATTCGCCACGGGGCGAAATTGATTGCGGCTATGAGTTCAAGTACAGTACCTAAAATATCTGTGATTGTCCGAAAAGCCTATGGCGCCGGATTATATGCGATGGCAGGACCTGCATTTGAACCGGATTGTTGTATAGCATTGCCAACTGCCCAAATTGCAGTAATGGGCCCTGAAGCTGCAGTGAATGCCGTTTATTCTAATAAAATTCAGGCGATTGAAGACCCGAAAGAAAGAATTGCTTTTGTACAGGAGAAACAAAGAGAATACCAAGAAAGTATCGATATTTATAAATTAGCTTCTGAATTAATCGTCGATGAGATTGTTCAGCCTAACGATTTACGAAATGTCTTATCGAAGCGATTTTCTTATTATGATACAAAGGATGTTGTCTTCACAGATCGGAAGCATGCTGTTTATCCAGTTTAAATTGGTGAAAACCCCGGCTCACATAGTGGAGCTGGGGTTTTTTATGTGGGGAATATAATAATGTAGATGGAGCGAATTGCTCCCCTTGATAAGGCAGTTCAAGGACAGATTTGAGAATATACAAAGGGGAAATGTCTTTCAGAAGGGCGATAAAAGACAAAAACGAGCAAAAAGGAAGGAGAATTGTCTTTCATATAGGCGATGAAAGACAAAACGGAGCAAATAGAAGGAAGAACAGCCCTTCAACAGCTGCTCTATTCAAAATCTTCTTTTGTACAAAATCACTTACTTTTGGTAACATTATAGGAAAAGTTTACATATTAGAGGGGATTTTATGAAGGTTGCGATTATGGGAGGCGGGGCGATCGGTCTATTATTTGCGGCTCACCTTTCCAAGAAGCATGATGTAACACTTTATACAAGAACGGAAAAACAAGCTGAGATGATTCGTTCCCAAGGCGTTGCCCTTGTCCAAAATAATAGAACTGAAACATTTCCAATCCAGGCTTATCCTTTTGTACAAGTAAACGGACAAGAAGAACTTGTGATTATAGCCGTTAAGGAATACCATTTACATGAGCTTATGACGTCTATCACAAGTCTCCATCATTCTGCCTTCTTGTTCTTGCAAAATGGAATGGGCCACCTTCCGATACTAGAAAACCTCGAAGCAAAAAACATTTTCGTTGGAGTGGTAGAACATGGTGCGGTCAGACTAGATGAAAGAACCGTTCACCACACTGGAATAGGGCTCACCCGTTATGGAGTTTGGAAAGGATCCCTGACGCACGGGCTCGATGATCTTGCAATTCCAACATTCCCTTTTGTATTTTCCGAAAATCCTTTACAAATGTTAAAAGAAAAGTTATTGGCCAATTGTGTGATCAATCCGCTTACAGCCTTACTAGCTGTACCTAATGGTGAACTTTTGGGAAATCCTTTCTATTATAAATTATTTTTACAAACCTTTAATGAAACCGTAAAAGCACTTCAGCTCCCTAATCGTGAAGTATTATTAAATAAGGTTAAAGAGATCTGCAGACAAACTGCCAAGAACCATTCCTCAATGTATAAAGACTTACATTTAGGGAGAAAAACAGAAATTGATGCGATTGTGGGCTCAGCCCTCAAGCAAGCTGCATTACATCATGTGGAGGCCCCCATTCTTGAATTTTTATATCATTCTATTAAAGGAAAGGAGGGCCAACAAATATGATATCTTTTTTTTCAGGGTTCCTGGCGATATTGATTTTGATTCCGTTCTTTTCCTATTTATTAGTATTCGTCATCGTAAAATCGATCACCCGTAATCATAAACGTGCTGTTCGTATCGCAATAGATACAACGACATTCTTCTTATTTATAAGTATACAATTTATGATTGCAGAAATATGGGGCGCTGCTTATATTTGGTTCTTCTATATTGGAATATTAATTCTAGCAATTATTTTTTCTATTATTCATTGGAAGGGAAATGTGGAGATTCATTACCGAAAGCTGCTCAAAGGGCTCTGGAGAATCCAGTTTATAGTATTTTTTGTTATCTATTTTATCTTTATGTTATATGGGATAACGACTAGTATTCTCCAAACAGTAACTTAAACTGCCCAGGATTTTTGCCTCAAAAATTGTAAGGCAATATTTTTTGTTTTCTCTATTAGCAATGCTATACTCATTACAGTTAGATTATCCGCAGGAGGAGCAGTATTTATGCAATACATCCTACACAAGGGGATTGCCGGAAATCGATTGGCTCAAGATTATATGAACAAAAAAGAGTCTGTTCTTTCCCTTTTTCCTTATCATTTTGGCAAAAATGATGTGTTATCCAAACGATGGGAATCCTTAAAAAACCGATCCTATCCCAGAAAAGAATTAAAATTAGCGATTCAGGACTATATGGAGCCTTTCGGATTGACCCCAGAAATTGAACAGTCATTACATAGACTTGAAAACACGGAAGCTACTGTTATCATCGGTGGGCAACAGGCCGGTTTGCTTGGGGGCCCGCTTTATACGATACATAAAATCTTTGCATTAATTAAACATGCTCAAATGGCTGAGAAAGAATTGGGGAAGCCGGTCGTTCCTGTGTTCTGGATTGCAGGGGAAGACCACGATTATGAAGAAGTCAATCATGTTTTTATCCGGAACGGCTTTAAGTGGAACAAATCCGTATATCCAGAAAAATTGCTAAAGAAAAAAATGATTAGTGAAATCCCTTTAAACCAATCTGTTAGCAGACTATGGGTGCTAGACGTTTTAAGACAATTAGGTGAAACCCCATATACTGCAGAATTGCATACATTTCTTAATACATGCATAAAGCAGGCCAACACGTTTACTGAATTTTTTACAGCATTTATACATTCCCTTTTTAAAGATTATGGATTACTGTTAATTGATGCTTGTCATCCTGCTTTACGAAAACTGGAACAGTCTCTATTCGTAAAAATTGTAGAAGAAGGTCATCAGCTTGCCGCGGACATTGCAAATGATCAGGCTGAAATTGGGAAATTGGGATATAAACCTACTTTGGAACTGGATCCGCAAACCATCCATTTATTTATTACGGATCATGGAGAACGGGAGCTTTTATTCTATGATAAGGAACAAAATCTTTATTATACGAAAAGCGGTTCAGTCAAATGGAGCAAGGATGAACTTTTAGCACATGTGGAGCAATATCCCCAGCACTTTAGCAACAATGTAGCGACGAGACCTTTATCCCAAGAGTTTTTATTTCCGACACTGGGATTTGTTGGCGGACCAGGTGAAATTGCGTATTGGTGCGAATTAAGAAGTGTCTTTAAGAGATTTGATCTCGATATGGCCCCGGTGATTCCAAGAATGCAAATCACTTATCTGGAAAGTTCGGTTATGAAAAAATTGCAACAATACAATATTCATTATGAAGCCGTACTTAATTCTGGCATAAAGGAAATCAAAGATGCCTATTTAAAAGAAAAATCTCCAATCCATTTATTCGAATCGGTTGAGAGAACATCAAATGAGATTCGTAATAAATATGAAGAACTAGTCGGAGAAATAAAGGAATTTGACAGAGGACTGCTGCCGATTCTTCATAAGAATGAAAAGTTTGTTATTGACCAGCTTCATTTCCTGGAACAATATATTTGGAAACAACTGGAGAAAAGAAATGATAAGGTCCTGACAGATTTCGATGAATTGGATGCATTCCTCCATCCGTTTGGCGGTTTGCAGGAGCGGATATGGAATGTATGTTATTTTATTAACCAATATGGTTTTGACTGGCTAAAACAGGTGATGTCTTTAGAGCTCGAATCCGGAGCGAACCATTACGTTATTTCCTTTTAAAGGAGTCTGCAAAAGTTTATATCCATTCTGTTCGAGACCATATTTCTACAACCTTCATAATATTTAAGATTAAAAGCTCGCCTTTTGGCGGGCTTTTTCATTTTTCTGTCTTTGGCGACAAGAATAAGGAGCTCAGCTTAAAAAAATCAACGAATGAAGCAGAAATAAAAAGAACAGTTTTTAGAGGGGATTTTCTTAAAAACGAGAAAATATAAAAAAACAGGTGGTGGAAAGTGGGGGATTGTGGTACATTAAGGGTAGAAAGTGGGGGTAGCGGGTATGTTCATGGGGGAATATCATCATAACATTGATCAAAAAGGAAGAATTATTATTCCTGCTCGTTTCCGTGAGGATCTCGGGGAAGCGTTTGTTTTGACACGCGGTCTCGATCAGTGTTTGTTTGGTTATCCAGAGCAAGAATGGAAAGCGATGGAGGATAAAATGAAAGGTCTCCCATTAACGAAAAAAGATGCCCGTGCGTTTACCCGTTTCTTCTTCTCTGGCGCTTCCGAATGTGAAATTGATAAGCAAGGACGCATCAATATTCCACAGACATTGCTGCAATATGCCAAACTGGAAAAAGAATGTGTAGTGGTCGGTGTCTCAAGCCGAATCGAAATATGGAGCAAGCCTGTTTGGGAAGAATATTTCGCTCTCTCTGAAGAATCCTTCTCTGAAATTGCAGAGAATATGATTGATTTTGACATTTAAACTCAAACTAGAAATGAAGGCATCTTGATTAAGAAGGTGAAATATCGTGTTTTCTCACAAAACAGTGCTTTTACATGAAGCGGTGGACGGTTTAAATATTAAAGAAAATGGGACATACGTAGACTGCACTCTTGGCGGAGCAGGACATTCGGAAGAAATTGTGAAGCGCTTATCAGATCAAGGCAGGTTAGTTGCTTTTGATCAGGATGAAATGGCTTTGCAGTATGCAAGAGAAAAATTATCCCCATATAGTGACCGAGTGGTTTTCGTGCAGAGTAATTTTCGCTACATAAAAGAAGAGCTTAAGAATCGAGGAATAAACCAGGTCGACGGTATCCTTTATGATTTGGGAGTTTCATCCCCCCAGCTTGATACGCCTGAAAGAGGTTTTAGCTATCAGCATAATGCGCCTTTAGACATGCGGATGGATCAGCGTCAAGTTTTATCAGCCAAAATAGTCGTGAATGAGTGGCCAATTGAAGATTTAATTCGAATTTTCTTCCGCTATGGTGAAGAGAAGTTCTCAAAATCCATTGCCAGGAAGATTATTGAAGCTAGGGAAAAGGGACCGATTGAGACGACAGAGGAATTAGTAGACATTATTAAATCAGGTATTCCGGCGCCGGCTAGAAGGAAAGGCGGACATCCTGCTAAACGAGTGTTCCAAGCAATTCGTATTGCTGTAAATGAAGAATTAGATGTATTTGAGCAGTCATTAGAGGATGCCATTGAGCTGTTAAAACCGGGTGGACGAATTAGCGTTATCACGTTCCACTCTTTAGAAGACCGAATCTGTAAAAGAATATTTAAGGAATACAGTGAAGGACCTCCCATTCCAAAAGGAGTCCCAATCTTGCCAGAAGACGAACCCAGTACGCTAAAACTGATTACCCGTAAACCAATCCTTCCTTCAGAGGAAGAATTAGAAGAAAATAACCGCGCTCGATCAGCGAAGCTTCGGATTGCAGAAAAGAAATCTTGAACGACTAGGAGGAGACATTTTGAGTAACTTAGCACGCAAATTACAGCAGCAACAGCAGCAGCAAAGCCACGTTCAGCCACAACCCAAACATGAGCCATCCAAAAAGGCGAGTCCCGGCAGACTTACGCCTGTTGAAAAAATACTTGGTTTACTTTTTGCTGTTTTTTTAACTGTTCTAAGCGCTCAGTTAATTTCAAGTTCCGCGGGATTATATCAAATGAATAAGGATATAGGTCAATTGGAAACAGAAATAATGCAGCAGGAAAGAAAGAATCAAGATTTAGAGAATCAAGTGAGTGAACTAAGTCGATACGAAAGGATTATGGCAAAAGCGAAGGAGCTTGGATTGAAGCTTGATGAGAACAATGTGAAGCTTGTGGAGGGGCACTAGAAATGATAAAAAAGCAGCCCTCTATGACGAAAGGAGCGGTTCTTCTCTTTTTTGGATTCGGACTGCTCTTTTTACTTTTAGTAAGTCGGTTTGTATATTTACAGTCAGTTGGTGAGGTGCAAGGTAAGTCACTAGCTGAGGAAGCGATTAATTTATATACCAATGAAAATTCAATCGAAGCTTCGAGAGGTAGTATCCTGGATCGAAACGGTCAGGTTATTGCAGAAGATACAAATACGTTTAAACTCGTAGCGGTAATTTCACCAAAAGCTTCTGAAGACGATCCGGAAAATCCAAGACATGTTGAAGATAAGCAAATGACCGCGGAAACATTGTCCGAATTTATCCCGATGTCTGCTGAAGAGATCTTCAATCGATTGAATCCAGAAAATAAAGATCTCTGGCAGGTTGAATTCGGTACAGCAGGATCCTCCATTTCATATAGTGTAAAAGAAGAAATTGAAGCACTAGAATTACCCGGCATTTATTTATACAGGGAACAGCAAAGGTTCTACCCGAACGGAGTCTTTGCTTCACATTTAGTCGGATTCACGCAATTAGAAAAACAAGAAGACGGAACAGAGAAAATGGTCGGGCAGCTTGGTATTGAACAAAGCTATCAGGAATTTCTGGAAGGAAAAAATGGGAAAATGCAATACCAAAGTGACGCTTGGGGAGTTCTATTGCCAGATGGCAAAGAACAGATCATCCCTTCTCAAAATGGAGATACTATTTACTTAACGATAGATACCAAAATTCAAACTTTCTTAGAAGATGCGATGACTACCGTCCAAGAACAATACAATCCAAAACAGATGATTGCCATTATAGCAGATCCCGATACAGGTGCAATTTTAGCAATGTCACAGCGGCCGACTTTCCATCCGCAAACAAGGGAAGGAATCAATGAAACGTGGCATAATTTAGCAATCGAATCAGCGTATGAGCCGGGATCTACCATGAAGATCTTCACATTAGCTGCAGCGGTTGAGGAGAACGCATTCAATCCAAATGCTAAATTTCAATCTGGTCAGTTAAAAATCGGTCCTAATACAGTTAATGACCATAACTGGGGACGAGGTTGGGGAGAAATCACCTTTTTACAAGGGGTTCAGAATTCATCCAACGTTGGATTTGGAATATTAGCTCGAGATTATTTAGGATATGAAAAGTTTTTAGAGTATTTAAATAAGTTCGGATTTGGCAAGCCTACCGGAATTGGCCTTCCAGGGGAAGTAACTGGCAAAATTCTATATAACTATGAAATTGAAAAAATTACGACCGCTTTTGGACAAGGTACTACATTAACACCGATTCAGCAAATTCAGGCAGCTACCGCAATTGCAAATGAAGGAAAAATGATGAAGCCGTATGTAGTGGGCCGAATTAAAGACGGTAATACAGGTGCTGTAATTGAAGAAACGGAACCAGAAGTAGTTGGCCAGCCAATCTCGAAGGAAACAGCAAAAGAAGTTTTAGATATATTAGAAACGGTTATAACGGCAGAAGATGGTACTGGTAAACGTTATGCAATCGAAGGCTATAGCGTTGCTGGAAAAACAGGAACAGCACAAATCCCAGATCCTGAAAATGGCGGGTATTTAGACGGTTATGATGATTTTGTCTACTCCTTTTTAGGAATGGCTCCAAAAGATGATCCTGAGTTAATCATGTATGTAGCTATTCAACAGCCTGATTTAGATGAAGAAGTTTACGAGAGCGGTTCTGTCCCTGTGTCGATGATTTTTAATCCAGTTATGAAAAATAGTTTGCAATATTTAAAGATTGAACCTAATAATCTGCCAAAGCCAGAGCCTATTAGTGTTCCAAATTTGGTGGATGACAATAGTCAAAATTCATTTACTAAACTCGAAGAACTGGGGTTAACTCCTATCGTCATCGGCGATGGAACGAAAATTATGGATCAAGTGCCACTGGCCGGCACAACGTTATTGCCGGGAGAACGGGTACTGTTATTGACGAATGGCACAAGAACTGTTCCAGATATGACGGGATGGTCCCTGCAGGATGTCATGAAATTCGTGAAAATTACAAACATCCAACTTAACAATTCCGGCAGCGGTTATGTTATTAGGCAAAGTCTTCCGGCTGGTTCTGAATTAACCGATTCTGATATTCTCGTTGTGGAGCTGGAACCTCCGTCGAAAGCCTATGAAAAGGATGAGGAGGTTACAGACGAAGCTGGAGCCGATGAAGAACAAATAGAAGACTCGGAAGATATAGAAGAACTTGAAGGAACTTAGTAAGGGTGGATTCCTCTTAGGATAATTTCTAAGAGGAATTTTTTATGTTGCAACACGGTAGAGTTGTGGTTAGAGTTCATAGTTAATGGAACCAGTGTCTTTTAGAAATGAGGGGCAGTCAAGTCATTGCTGTTAGCGGACATACAATCCGTTATTTGCACAAAACCCTTGGTTTTGCAGTTGCTAAAGGACATACGATCCTTTATTTGCCCAAAATGATTAAAAAATGGTAGTTAATGCCCCTTATAACGGAACCAATGTCCTTTAATTTCCGAAATACCCCTTTTTTTCACGAATAACGGAACCAGAGTCCTATAAGTTGAGGGAATCCCTTTTGTCTGCAATTTAACTATCGATACTGACGGATTTTCAAGTTCTATCCGATCGGTGTACAAGCATATATTGGAACGAGCCTAAATTTGAGGAGGTTCCTAAAGTTGAAGCGAGTATCCCAAGTAACTGTTCGAAAAAGACTCACTATTGCACTATTGGCGGGAATTTTTATCTTCTTTATTATTGATCTTAGGTTAGGCTATGTCCAGTTTTTCCTAGGAGATATGCTGACAGAACGGGCTCAAAATTCGTGGAGCCGTAATGTCCCATTTCAGGCTGAGCGCGGAGAAATTCTCGACCGAAACGGTGTTGTTTTAGCGACTAACAAAAGTGCACCGACAGTTTTTGTCATTCCAAGGCAGATTGAAAATCCCGCTGAAACCGCAGAAAAGCTTGCTTCGGTTCTGGGGATGTCTGTAGAAAAAGCGTACAAGCATGTTACAGCACAGGCCAGTATTGAAACCATTAACCCTGAAGGCAAAAAAATTTCAAATGAAAAAGCAAATGAAATTAAAGAGTTAAATCTAAATGGGGTTTACATTGGAAATGATTCGATTAGACATTATCCTGAAGGCAGCTACCTTTCCCATGTCTTAGGATTTGCCGGGATTGATAACCAAGGGCTTATGGGCCTTGAACTTTACTATGATGAACAACTAAGCGGTAAAAGAGGGGCAGTTGAATTATATCTGTCAGCCAAAGGGAAAAAGATGCAAGGTTTGGCCGATGAATTTGAACCGCCCGTTGATGGTTTGGACCTGAAATTGACCATAGATTCTACAGTTCAAACGATTATTGAAAGAGAATTAGATCTTGCTGAGGCAAAATATAATCCGGATGGAATTATTGCAATCGCAATGAACCCAAATAACGGAGAAATTTTAGCGATGTCTTCCCGGCCAACTTTTGATCCAGCGGACTTTCAGGCTGTGCCGCAAGAAATCTACAATCGAAATCTCCCTATTTGGAGTACATATGAGCCAGGTTCAACCTTTAAAATTATTACACTTGCAGCAGCACTAGAAGAAGGAAAGGTTGATCTGGAACATGATTACTTTTATGACAGCGGCGAGATAGAGGTTGCCGGGGCACATTTACATTGCTGGAAAGGCGGAGGGCATGGAAGCCAAAGCTTTTTAGAGGTTGTGCAAAATTCGTGTAACCCTGGATTCGTTGAGTTAGGGATGAGATTAGGAGAAGACACTTTATTTCAATACATTAGAGATTTTGGATTTGGCTCCAAAACAGGGATTGACCTTCATGGCGAGGGGTCAGGAATTCTGTTCAGAGAGGATCAAGTTGGTCCTGTTGAACTTGCCACCACCGCATTTGGTCAGGGGGTTGCTGTCACACCGATTCAGCAAGTCGCTGCTGTTTCCGCAGCGGTTAACGGAGGAGTTCTTTATACGCCATACGTAGCAAAAGAATTCATTGACCCTGAAACAGGAGAAGTTGTCAGCCGTAATACCCCTGAAGCGAAACACCGGGTTATTTCGGAGGAAACATCAGAAAAGATCAGGTATGCTTTAGAAAGTGTGGTTGCCCAAGGGACAGGGAAAAATGCCTTTGTGGATGGATACCGGGTTGGAGGAAAAACGGGTACTGCTCAAAAAGCACAAAATGGTCGCTACTTAGAGAATAATTATATTGTATCTTTTATGGGATTTGCTCCAGCAGATGACCCCCAAATTGTGGTCTATGTGGCTGTTGATAATCCAAAAGGAACGGTCCAATTTGGAGGAACCGTTGCAGCCCCAATCGTAGGAAATATTATGAGGGACGCACTTCCATTATTAGGAGTTGAACCTAGGAAAAATCAAATCGAAAAAGAGAGAACTTGGCTCGATACTCCAATAGTAGAGGTACCGGATTTAGTCGGATTGACTAAAAGTGAGATCATTCAAGCACCTTATACGCTTAACTTAGAGGCAAACGGAGAAGGAAACGTTGTCGTTGAACAGGCACCAAGAGCGGGAGTAAAAGTAAAAGAAGGGTCAACTATCAGAATCTATTTCTCAAATCCTTAAAAGAGTTGTGGGCGGGCTGCTTCTTGCATTTCCGCCCTTTTTTCCATAGGATTTAAATTTGTGCGTATCAACTGAAGAAAAGCTGGATTCACGATTAGCAGGTTTAACAAAATCATACTTAACTTGAACGCACAATTTTAAAAAACTGTGTGCAACAATAACTTTCCAAATCCCATTTTTCTGTTACAATCCTATGTTTTTTTTGAAACAAATAGCGAAATAGGAATGTTTCATGTAAAATGGATATGACTTTTGACACTTTCGAAAGGGACACCTATGATAAACGGACATCTGAGTTATGAATAAAGCGAGGTATTTGAATGAAACTAAAGCAGTTAATTGAACATTTACACATTCCAAATCAGCCGGAATTACCGGATATAGAAATAACTTCAATCGAACAAAATGACCAATTGGTTCAGGAAGGAAGTCTCTTTATTTGTATTAAAGGACATCGGTTCGATGGACATGATTTTGCACATGAGGTTGTGCAAAAGGGAGCTAAAGCGATATTAGCAGAACGTCCGCTTGATGTGCAGGTTCCTGTTATTGTTGTTAAAGATACAAAAAGAGCAATGGCTGTAATCGCAGATGCATTTTATCAGCATCCTTCATCAAAGCTTCAGCTAGTTGGAATTACAGGAACCAATGGAAAAACCTCGACAAGTCATTATGTTGAATCTATTATGAAGCATTGCGGGAAAAATACAGGTTTGATTGGTACGATGTATCGCAAGGTAGGGGAAACAATTCTTCCGACGAAAAACACGACACCAGATAGCTTATCTCTTCAGCAAACCTTTTATACAATGAAAAATGAGGATGTAGAAGTTTGTGCGATGGAAGTATCCTCCCATGCTTTAAAGGAAGGCAGAGTGTACGGGGTCGATTTTGATATTGCTGTTTTTACAAATTTAACGCAAGATCATTTGGATTATCACGGAACTATGGAGGAATACCGTTTTACAAAAGGGCTGCTTTTTGCACAGCTGGGAAACAAATATGATGTGAAACGTCCTAAGTACGCTTTATTAAATAGCGACGAAGCCGCGACAAAATATTATAAGACGGTTACTCCAGCCTTTATTTATACATATGGCATTGAAAATGAAGCTGATTTTATGGCAATAGACGTGAAGACGAATAACAAAGGCACACAATTTCGACTTGCGACACCTTTTGGAGAAAAACAGGTACAAATACCTTTAGTAGGTTTATTTTCTGTTTATAATGTACTGGCTGCTGCCTCGAGCTGTCTGCTTGCTGGAGCATCCTTTGAAAAGGTTTGTGAAGCCATTGAAAGATTAACAGGGGTGCCGGGACGGTTTGAGCTGGTTAGCGGTCCGCAAGACTTTACCATTGTCGTCGACTATGCTCATACACCAGACAGTTTAGAAAATGTTTTAGAGACTATTCAGCAATTTAAAAAAGGTGAAGTTTGGGTTGTGGTTGGTTGCGGCGGCGATCGCGACAGAACGAAACGGCCGATTATGGCAAAGATTGCGTGCGAATTAAGTGATCATGCAATTTTTACCTCGGATAACCCAAGGAGTGAAAACCCAGCTGCCATTATTGATGATATGGTTGAAGGCGTTAAAGATTTTACAAACTATGAGGTAATGGTTGATAGAGAAGAAGCGATTAACCACGCTGTCCGCTCTGCCAGAAGAGATGATGTTATCCTTATTGCAGGAAAAGGCCATGAAACCTATCAGATTATCGGTGATGTCGTAAATGATTTTGATGATCGGATGGTAGCTAGAAAAGCAGTTGACACAATCTATTAAGAACGAGTGATTACTATGTTGAAAGTCCTATTTTATTATGAAAATCGTCTGATTATTTCTAAACAGGCATATGAATATCCTGAGTATTTGTTCCAATCTATCGAAAAAGGAGGGACTCTTTCATGTTAGAAAAGGTGATTATTTTTACCATTATTATGGCATTTACAATCACTGTCCTATTGTCCCCTCTTTTTATTCCTTTTTTAAGAAGGATAAAATTTGGCCAAAGTATTCGTGAAGAAGGACCAAAGTCTCATCAGAAAAAATCGGGTACCCCAACAATGGGCGGAATTATTATCTTACTTTCGATCTTGATTTCGACTCTTGTGATGACAGCAAAATTTAGTGAGATTTCATTTGTCACGTTTTTATTATTGCTGGTTACAGCAGGGTTTGGCTTACTTGGGTTTTTAGATGATTATATCAAGGTAGCACTTAAACGAAACCTAGGATTAACGTCTAAGCAAAAATTATTTGGACAAATCCTGATATCCATTATTGTTTTTTGGATTATGAAAGACAATGGCATTTCTACGGAGATAGGAATACCATTTACGAATATAGAGTTTGAGCTTGGCTGGTTTTACGCTTTATTTATTATCTTTTGGTTAGTTGGATTCTCCAATGCGGTTAATTTAACAGATGGAGTCGATGGATTATTATCTGGTACGGCAGCCATTGCATTTGGGGCCTTTGCTGTTCTCGCCTGGAATCAATCGCAAATGGAGGTCGCTATTTTTTCTGTGGCTGTAGTTGGGGCGGTTTTAGGCTTTCTTGTTTTTAATGCACACCCTGCAAAGGTGTTTATGGGGGATACCGGTTCATTGGCTCTTGGCGGGGCGATTGCGATGATCTCTATTTTGACTAAGCTAGAATTATTGCTTGTTTTAATTGGCGGCGTCTTCGTCATTGAAACATTATCAGTAATACTGCAAGTTGCATCCTTTAAAACTACGGGTAAACGTATCTTTAAAATGAGCCCCCTTCATCATCACTATGAAATCGTCGGGTGGTCAGAATGGAGAGTTGTTGTTACATTTTGGAGCGTAGGTCTGCTTTGTGCAGCCCTTGGCATCTATATTGAGGTGTGGGTGAGTTGAGAAAAATAAATACGTTTTTTCATAAAAAAATTCTTGTACTTGGGTTAGCAAAAAGCGGAGTCGGTGCTGCATCTCTGTTACACAAACTAGGTGCTTTCGTTACAGTCAATGACTTTAAACCTTTATCAGAAAACCCGGAAGCCCAAGGTCTCTTACAGGAAGGGATAAAAGTGATCTGCGGAAGTCATCCGATTGAATTATTGGATGAGGGATTTGAGTATATTGTTAAAAACCCAGGGATCCATTACGAGAATCCGCTCATAGAAGGGGCTATTAAAAGAGGAATTCCAGTAATAACAGAAGTAGAACTTGCCTATTTAGTGTCTGAGGCACCGTTTATTGCTATTACAGGTACAAACGGGAAAACAACAACAACTACGTTAATTTATGAAATGCTAAAAGCTGATGAAAAGCAGCCATTAATTGCCGGTAACATCGGTACTGTTGCATCGGATGTAGCTCAGGTCGCAACAAGCGATAATACGATTGTGATCGAGTTATCTTCTTTTCAGCTCATGGGAATTGAGCATTTTCAGCCGAAAATTTCAGTGCTGACGAACCTTTATGAAGCACACCTGGACTACCATCATTCAGTAAAAGCTTATTGGGAAGCAAAAGCAAATATTACGAAAAACCAAACTGAAAACGATTGGTTTATTTTTAATTCTGATCAGGATGTATGCTTGGCCATAGCTCATGAGAGTAAGGCAAGACCTGTGCCGTTTTCAACAAAATCAAAGGTTGAAGATGGGGCTTATGTAGAAGATGGCTGGATTTATTTCTGTGGCGAGGCCATTATGAAATATAGGGATGTAGTTTTACCAGGAAGTCATAATCTCGAAAATATATTAGCCAGCATCAGTGCGGTCAAATTACATGGAGTGAGCAACCAGGCGATTCACAAAGTGCTGACTAGCTTTTACGGAGTAAAACACCGGCTTCAGTATATCGATTCGATTGCAGGACGCAAGTTTTATAATGATTCAAAAGCTACCAATATTTTAGCGACAAAAAAAGCTTTAGAAGCCTTTGATCAGCCGATTATCTTGCTTGCAGGCGGACTGGACCGGGGTAACGAATTTGAAGAATTAATTCCAAGCTTGAAACATGTTAAAGCCACCATTACCTTTGGCGAAACTGCTCCAAAGATTGAAAGAGTAGCGAAAGAGGCAGGAATAGATTTAATTCAACGTGTCGATAATGTGGAAAAAGCGGTTCCACGAGCGTTTGAGATTTCGTCTGAAGGAGACGTTATTCTCTTGTCTCCAGCCTGTGCCAGTTGGGATCAATATAAAACTTTTGAAGTGCGTGGAGACATTTTTATAGACGCTGTGCATAAGCTTAAGTAAGGGCTTGTCCGTATTCATTCGCCCTAATAAGCGTCTGTTGAGGTGTTCGCATTGCCAACGTTGAAAAAATCCACACCAGATTTTTTATTAATACTTGTTACTTTAACCTTGCTAGCGGTCGGTTTAATCATGGTTTATAGTGCGAGTGCTGTCTGGGCAGAGTATAAGTTTAACGACTCTTTCTTTTTTGCCAAGAGACAGCTGCTTTTTGCTGGGGTCGGTGTAGCCGCAATGTTTTTCATTATGAATATAGATTACTGGAATTGGAGATCCTGGGCTAAAATCTTGGTTATTGTCTGTTTTGTCCTGCTGATTGCGGTATTAATTCCTGGTGTAGGTATGGTAAGGAATGGTTCGAGAAGCTGGATTGGAGTAGGTGCTTTTTCGATTCAGCCATCTGAATTTATGAAATTTGCCATGATTGTTTTTTTAGCTAAATTTTTAACGGACCGCCAGCGTTATATTACAACCTTTAAACAAGGACTAGCTCCGTCTTTAGGTTTAGTTTTTCTTGCATTTGCTTTAATCATGCTCCAGCCTGATCTTGGGACTGGGACCGTTATGGTAGGAACCTGTGTCGTAATGATCTTCATTGCAGGGGCAAGGATCCGTCATTTTATCTTTTTAGGGTTAATCGGATTAGCTGGATTTGTTGCTTTAATTGCCTCGGCTCCCTACCGGATTCAAAGGATTACAAGCTTTCTCGATCCGTGGTCAGACCCGCTTGGAAGCGGATTTCAAATCATTCAATCCTTGTATGCGATTGGTCCGGGTGGATTATTCGGGTTAGGATTGGGTCAAAGCCGGCAGAAATTTTTCTACTTGCCGGAACCTCAAACGGATTTTATATTTGCAATCATTTCGGAGGAACTTGGATTTATTGGGGGTTCTTTTGTTATTCTTTTGTTTGCCTTATTATTATGGAGAGGCATGCGCATTGCTCTAGGAGCACAAGATTTATACGGCAGCTTTTTAGCGGTTGGGATTATTGCGATGATTGCCATTCAAGTTATGATTAATATCGGTGTTGTCACGGGAATGATGCCTGTAACAGGTATCACACTGCCATTTTTAAGCTATGGCGGTTCATCTCTAACTCTAATGTTAATGGCAATTGGTGTTTTATTAAATGTAAGCAGGTATTCCCGGTATTAAAATGAGTCTGAAGTAACTTTACATTTTAATGACAATCGAAAATCAAGACTACTCTAAATAAAAAAATATAGTAAAATAGAAAAAGCGAGAAGGGGTAAATGATAATTCCTTATTTCTCGCTTTTTATTTTGTACATAAAATGATGTAAAATTGTAGTACAAAAATGATAGTTCCATTATTCTAAGAATATATGACTGATTAAAATATTCATGATATACCTTTCACAGTGTAGAATGATTGCCGTATGATAACTATAGGCGTATGTTCTATAGTAAATGAAGAATGATTTAATAACAAATGGATACTCAGCTGTTTTTTATATATGATACAAGCTTGTTATGAGGTGAAAGTTGATGAAACTACTAGATGAATTAAAGGCACTCGAGGTTGGAAATGTAAAAATAGATGAACCAATGTCAAAGCATACAACTATAAAAATTGGGGGACCGGCAGAAATTTTTATTGAACCGTCCAACGTAGAAGCTCTAAATAAGATTATGGAAGTGATACAGAAGCATAAATCCCCTTGGAGAGCAATAGGAAGGGGATCTAATCTGTTAGTCAAAGATGGCGGAATCGAAGGAGTAGTAATTAAGCTGGGCAAGGGTGTTGACCGGCTGGAGTGGTTAGACGACCAAACGATTCAAGTAGGGGGAGGCTTCTCATTAGTTTCACTTGCGACTCAGCTGAGCCGAAATGGCTTACACGGGATTCAATTTGCTGGGGGAATCCCAGGTTCGGTCGGCGGAGCTGTTTACATGAATGCTGGGGCCCATGGATCTGATATTTCGCAAATTTTAGTGAAAGCACGGATTTTGTTTGAGGATGGCACGATTGAGTGGCTTTCTAATGAGGAAATGGAATTTTCATATAGAACTTCTGTGCTGCAAACGAAACGCCCAGGTATTGTCCTTGAAGCCGTTTTTCGATTAGTAGAAGGGTGTAAAGATCAGGCTCTCGAAGAAATGAAAAAATATAAGGACTACAGAAGAGACACACAGCCTTGGAGTTCTCCATGCGCTGGAAGTATTTTTAGAAATCCATTACCTAATTATGCCGGAAAGCTTGTCGAGGAGGCAGGATTAAAAGGACACCGTATTGGCGGTGCTCAAATTTCTGAGCTGCATGGAAACTTTATCGTAAATACAGGAAATGCAACGGCCGAGGATGTATTAGCCCTCATTCAGCATGTTAAGGATACGATCTATGATAAATTTAAAATCCGGATGGAAACAGAGGTTGAAATAATCGGTAAAAAGTAGGGGATATTACGTTTCATTCATGAATCCCTATGTTATAATTTTTTCATAACCAGGATGTGACAAGTGTAACGGCACACTGCTTGTGCCGTTGCTTTCTTGTTTTTAATAAATAGAAGTTTTATTGATTTATTCATACCTAATGAGGTGGTACCGTGGATAAGTCCAAGGTTGTTTCTTTAGAAGATCGGATCCCGAAAATCAAGAAGGAAAGAAGAAGAAAAGCTAATAGAAAAATTATTTTTATAATCTTGATGTTTTTCTTGCTGATTGGATGTATTATTTACTTTCAATCCCCATTAAGTCATGTTCAAACGATCGAAGTAAATGGAAACGACCATGTAAAGGAAGCGGAAATCGTTACCCAATCCGGTTTATCTGCAAATGTGAATATATGGAGTTTAGATGAATCCGAAATTGCGAATAAAATCAGAGAAATCGATCAAATTCAAAACGCGTCTGTTTCGATAAAATGGCCCAATGATGTTTCGATTGAGGTTTCTGAGTGGAGAAGGGTTGCTTATTATAAAAAAGACCTTGAGTTTTTCCCTATTCTAGAGAACGGGGAAATGCTTAAGGAAAAAGAAGCATCTATCCCGGTGCATGCTCCCATCCTTTTTGAATTTGATGGCGGACAGGCCTTAGAAAAGATGGTACAGGAATTGATTAAGCTTCCTCAAGAAGTTGTCAGGTCAATATCTGAAATTTATTTCACCCCAACTGATAATGATCCATATTCTCTTACAGTCTATATGAATGATGGATTTGAGGTAAAAGCTACAATCCGCACTTTTTCGAAAAAGATGGTTCATTATCCATCTATTGCCAGCCAGTTGGACCCTTCGATAAAAGGCTATGTTGATTTGACGGTGGGGGCCTATTTCAGACCATACGAAACAGCCGAAACAGATGAAGAGGACCAAGAATTAGTCTTGGATGAAAATGAAGAAAGTCTTGAGGGGAATGATGAAGAAGTTGAAAGTGAAGGGTAGGTATGTCATTATTTCTCTGGTTACTTTAGTATTAGGATACATATTGGCTTTTTCATATGACCAAACCCAAAACAAGCGTGAGACTGTTCCGATAACATCGGATCAATGGGGACGGGAGCTCGACTTAAGAAATGAGTTAGTTGAACTGGAAGAAGCCAATCGAAAGCTGCAGCAAGAGTTAGCAGATAAACAAATGCATGTGGTAAATATAGAAGAGGAATTGTCTAACAAGGCGATTGTATACTCTAATTTGGCAGAGGAAATTCAAAAGTACCGGATGTTTCTCGGGAAAATAAAAGTAGAAGGCTCAGGTGTTCAAGTTACACTTGAAGATTCCAATTATAATCCAAGCACAGATAACATAAGTGATTATATTGTCCATGAACAGCAAGTTTTCCGGGTCATTAGCGAATTATATGTTTCAGGTGCTCAGGCGGTAGCGGTAAATGGTCAGAGGCTCAAGGCTGATTCGTATATTGTTTGTGACGGTCCGGTTATTACAGTCGACGGAAAGCAATTTAATGCGCCATTTGTGATTTCGGCCATTGGTGATTCAGATACCCTGTTTTCAGCGTTGAACTTAAATGGCGGTGTAATTGATGTGTTAGCTTCGGAAAATATCGTCGTAACTCTAGAAAAAGCAGATCATATCGTAATGGAGCCAATTCTCGGCAGCTGATTTTTAGCCTATTTTAGTTACAAGCGTTCACATAAAATGAAGGATGATCATTTTGAAGAAGAGTATGATTATTTTTTCACTTGTCACCCTCTTAATCGGTTTTATGGTTGCAATTCAATTCAGAACTATTCAAGAGCCGGTACAAAGGGATACAAGGGATACTTGGGAAGTACGCGAACTTATTATTCAGGAAAAAGAATTGCAATCTGAACTGATTCGTGAGATCAGACAGATTGAAGAAAAATTAGCACAATATGAAGAAACTCAAGCGCAGGATGAACTGGAAGTGCTAAACACCACTTTAGATGAATTTAAAGTTGAAGCAGGTTTAACTGAATACTCTGGTCCTGGACTAATTATTTCAATCACACCTTATTTTCAAGGGATTGACCTTGGTCAGGAAGCCGTTGTATTAACGCCCGAACTGTTAAAAAAGCTTATTAATGAATTATATATGTACGGTGCTGAACATATTTCCATCCAAGGGCAAAGATTAATCAGTACATCTGTAATCAGGGATATAAATAACGAGACAAAAGTTGACGGCCTGCCTCTTAATCGATTCCCGATTGAGATTAAACTCGTTGCAGAAAACGAAGAACTGGCTGAAAAAGTGTATAACCGAATTCAAGCCTCCAACCTGGAGGATGAGTTTTTTGTAGAAGATCTTAGATTTTCGGTTTCGAATGTAATGGATGAAGTAGAGCTGCCAGCTTATCTCGATTCGATTGAGATAGGAAATATGAAGCCTGCTGAGGAATAAGGAGGACTAAACGTATGTGGCTTCCCCTATTTGGTCTTATTGCTGGGGTAGTACTTGGTTTTTTAACAGACATCAAAATACCGGAAGAATACTCTAATTATCTATCAATTGCGGTTCTGGCAGCTCTGGATACTTTATTCGGAGGAATCCGTGCACATCTGCAGAATGTGTATGATGAAAAGGTGTTTGTGTCTGGATTTTTTTTCAATATTATCCTTGCTGCAAGTTTAGCTTTTCTAGGTGTCCATCTTGGTGTAGACTTGTATTTAGCAGCTATATTTGCGTTTGGTGTCCGACTATTCCAAAATATTGCAGTGATTAGACGGATACTCATCAATAATTGGACAAGCAGACATGAAAAAAAAGAAAAAATTTAAATTGTTGTAGAGGGAAATTCCATTATTTGACGAATATTTTAAGAATAATAGGTAAATAAGGTTTAATTGTTGTTCTAACATAGAATAGGAGTTAAGGAGGTGCCATTAGAATGAACAGCAATGAATATTATGTTAGCTTAGACATCGGTACATCCACCGTAAAAGTCATAATTGGCGAGATGGTGAATGACTCTTTAAATATTATCGGAGTTGGTCATGTTAAATCTGAAGGTCTACGTAAAGGATCCATTGTAGATATAGATGAAACCGTTCATTCAATTAGAAAGGCTATTGAACAAGCTGAACGAATGATAGGGATGACCATTCGTGATGTCATAGTAGGTATTTCTGGGAACCATGTAATGCTGCAAAGGTCACATGGAGTTGTTGCGGTTTCGAGTGATAATCGGGAAATTACAAATGAGGATATCGCAAGAGTTATGGATGCTGCACAAGTTGTATCGATTCCGCCAGAAAGAGAGATTATTAACATAATTCCCAATCAGTTTATTGTCGATGGACTCGATGAAATTAATGATCCCCGTGGCATGATTGGTGTCAGACTTGAAATGGAAGGCACCATCATAACAGGATCAAAAACGTTACTACATAATTTACTGCGGTGCGTGGAGAAAGCAGGATTAAATATCGTTGATATCGTCCTTCAGCCGCTGGCTGCAGGCGCACTGGCTCTTTCAAAAGACGAGAAAAATATGGGTGTCGTATTAGTGGATATAGGTGGCGGATCTACTTCGATTTCCTATTTTGAAAATGGCAGTCTGGCAGCCACTTCCGTTCTTCCTGTTGGAGGAGACCATATTACAAAGGATCTGTCTATTGGACTTAAAACGACGACTGAAAATGCAGAAGAAGTTAAAATTAAATATGGACATGCTTTTTACGATGATGCATCCGAAGATGAAGTATTTAGTGTCCCTATTATCGGAAGTGACCAGCATCAGCAATTTAATCAACTGGAAATATCCGATATTATTGAAGCGAGACTGGAAGAAATATTTGACTTAATCCAGCATGATTTAAGACGAATGGGCGTTCGGGATGTGCCTGGGGGATACGTTTTATCTGGAGGGGTCGCGAATTTGCCAGGAGTACTAGAGCTTGCTCAGGTAGTTTTTCAAAATCGAGTAAGAGTTGCCATTCCTGATTACATCGGTGTAAGAGAACCACAATATACAACAGCGGTTGGTTTAATCAAGTATGCCTATAAGAGTGCTAGATTACTAGGAAGAAATGTCGGTACTGGACATGCACCAGTTGAAGTGGTTGAAAAACGACAGCCTTCTAAACCTCAAGGAAAATCAAAAGCACCGAATGAATCCCAGGACAAAATGTCATCAAAGATGAAGAAGTTCCTTGGTTATTTCTTCGAATAAAACTCTTCATGGAAATATGTGAAATTTAGGAGGATATGTCATGTTTGAATATGAAACAGATTTAGACCAACTGGCTACGATAAAAGTAATCGGCGTCGGTGGCGGCGGAAACAATGCAGTAAACCGGATGATTGAACATGGGGTCCAAGGTGTTGAATTTATTGCGGTCAACACAGATGCCCAGGCACTGAATCTGTCAAAAGCAGAAGTCAAAATGCAAATTGGCGGAAAACTAACAAGAGGGCTTGGAGCCGGAGCAAATCCTGAGGTCGGAAAAAAAGCTGCTGAAGAAAGCAGAGAGCAGCTTGAAGAAGTGCTAAAGGGAGCCGACATGGTGTTTGTTACGGCTGGAATGGGCGGTGGTACAGGAACTGGAGCAGCTCCTGTTATTGCTCAAATTGCCAGAGATCTTGGCGCCTTAACAGTAGGTGTTGTGACAAGACCATTTACTTTTGAAGGCAGAAAGAGATCCAATCAAGCTGCTGGCGGTATTTCTGCGATGAAGGAGTCGGTTGATACCCTAATCGTCATTCCAAATGACCGTTTGCTTGAAATTGTTGATAAGAGCACGCCAATGCTTGAAGCATTCCGTGAAGCAGATAATGTACTTCGTCAAGGGGTACAAGGTATTTCTGACTTAATCGCTGTCCCTGGGTTAATTAACCTAGACTTTGCCGATGTTAAAACGATTATGTCTAACAAAGGTTCCGCATTGATGGGTATCGGGGTAGCAACAGGCGAAAACAGAGCGGCAGAAGCTGCGAAAAAGGCGATATCGAGTCCGTTGTTGGAAACTTCGATTGACGGGGCACAAGGGGTTCTTATGAACATCACAGGTGGCTCAAACTTAAGTTTATACGAAGTCCAAGAAGCAGCAGACATTGTTGCCTCTGCATCTGATCAGGACGTAAATATGATTTTCGGATCTGTTATCAATGAAAATCTAAAGGATGAAATCGTGGTAACAGTTATTGCAACTGGTTTTAATGAGGAAGTTGCCCAGCCAAAACCAAGTCGTCCTGCCTTTGGACAAATGAAGCCAAATTCAAATGTTCAACCAAGACGTGAACAGCGTAAAGAAGAGTACACTCCTGAACCGCCACGTTCTAACACATCATCACAACAGGTCGAAGAAACGCTGGATATTCCAACATTCTTGAGAAATCGGAATAGAAGAAGATAGATGCTTTTAGGGTTGTCTCACAAAGTCACATTACGGTGGTTTTGTAGGCAGCCTTTTTATATTGGAATTAGATCATTTGACATTAAGCCTGCTCGATTGACATGATTTCCGCTTCATAACTGGGAGACTCGCTCCTATATAGGGGAAACTTGCTCCAAAACGGGGAGACCGCTCCAAAACTAATAAAACAGCTCCAATAGCTATGGAAGCCGCTTAAAATATCAAGAAATTCGCTCCAAGTTCCACGTGATTTGCTCCAAAAATCATAAAAGCTGCTCCAAATCATAAAGAATCGCTCCAAACATTTAATAACCGCTCCAAAACCGCGAATCAATTTCTAGAAACAAGCCCCAAACAAAAAAATTTATTTCCAGGTGCAATCCCGAAAATGACCATTACAAATCGATTAATCATTTGTAGCATCTACAAGAAAACTAGCTTCTCTCTCAACTGACAAAATCCACAAAAATATTTAAAAATTTCTGGGCTTTCGCTGACAGAAACTGACACACTTCCATAGAAAGCCTACGTTATACTTTATTAAAGCAGATTAGCCAAGCTAATTTTGGAGGGGGGATCTACCTGACATTTTACATGGATGTTATATGGCTGTTGAACTTCCTATTTGACGTACTTCTCCTCCAATTTACAGCATTGTTGTTGAAAACGAGGATACAATGGTGGAGACTCTTGGCTGCAGGGGTGTTAGCCTCCTTCTCCGTTTTTGGATATGTCTCCTCTTTTTTAAGTTTTCTTCTACATCCATTGGTTAAATTAGCACTATCTTTTTTGATTGTATGGACGGCTTTTGGTTTTCGCCGTTTTAAGTTTTTTTTGCAAGCCACTCTTACTTTTTACATCACGACTTTCATCATGGGTGGCGGCCTGATTGGTCTTCATTATTTCTTACAATATGAATCCCAATTTTCACAATCGCTTGTT
This sequence comes from Bacillus oleivorans, assembly GCF_900207585.1. GTDB lineage: Bacteria > Bacillota > Bacilli > Bacillales > JC228 > Bacillus_BF > Bacillus_BF oleivorans. The sequence continues at coordinate 72,781 of NZ_OAOP01000007.1, forward strand.
ATAGCGAGTGTAAAAGGATTTGGAGATCCGATTAGCTGGGTTTTTGTGATCATCGGTTTTCCTGTTTTATGGTTTATTTCTACAAAGCAATCTGAAAAATGGGAGATGAGCAAAATTCGATTTAATGAAACGGTGAAGGTATATGTAGAAATTGCTGACTTGAAGTGGAATTTAACAGGTCTTGTCGATAGCGGAAATCAATTGTACGACCCGATTTCCAAGCTTCCGGTTATGATTCTTTCCACAAGTCAATTAGAAGATCAGATTCCATCTGAAATTTTGCAAACATCGCAAAACCCAAATCACTACCTGGAAGGCATCATTTCGCTTCCGCAAGGGTGGGATTACCGGCTGCGGATGATACCGGCACGGACTGTCGGGCAATCTGGGGAGCTATTAGTGGCTTTTAAACCAGATCAGATCGTCATCGAAACCAAATCTGGCGGTTGTATTGAACCAAAAGGACTAATCGCCTTCTCCAGTCATTCCCTTTCGTCTGAAGGTATGTTTGATTGTATTATTCATCCTAAAATGATGACAAAGCTTCCGCACATAACTGCATCATGAGATAAAAGCTTACTTCTACTATACTGTGGATCCTCACGTTTTATACTTTTTGGCTGAAATAAAAAAAAAGACAAGGGCTATACGAACTATTTTAATCATGTGAATAATCGAGTTCAAAATATAAAAAGGAGGAGCAGGCTTGAAATTTTTTCTTCGACTTCAATATTACTGGTATAAATTATTAATAAAATTAGGAATAAAAACGGATGAGATTTATTACATAGGCGGCAGTGAGGCGCTTCCCCCTCCACTTACGAAAGAAGAAGAGGAAATGCTGCTCGAAAAGCTGCCAAAGGGGGATAAAGCGGCAAGGTCTCTTTTAATTGAACGGAATTTACGTCTGGTTGTGTACATTGCACGCAAATTTGAAAATACAGGGATTAACATTGAAGATTTAATTAGTATTGGAACAATAGGTTTAATTAAAGCGGTTAATACGTTTAATCCTGAGAAAAAAATTAAGCTTGCCACTTATGCATCCAGATGTATCGAAAACGAAATTTTAATGTATTTAAGAAGAAATAATAAAATCCGCTCAGAGGTTTCTTTTGATGAACCGCTTAATATTGACTGGGATGGTAATGAATTATTATTGTCTGATGTCCTTGGTACAGAAGAAGACATTATTACGAAGGATTTAGAGGCTAGTGTCGACCGGAAGCTCTTACTCAAAGCTTTACACCAGCTTTCGGCCAGAGAAAAGCAAATCATGGAGCTCCGCTTTGGTCTTGTAGGCGGAGAAGAAAAAACACAAAAAGATGTAGCTGATATGCTGGGAATCTCCCAATCCTATATATCAAGATTGGAAAAAAGAATTATCAAACGGCTGCAAAAAGAATTTAATAAAATGGTTTAATATCTTAAAAATGTTTTTAGAAAAATTTTTCTAGCATAATTTCAGGCGTACCATAGTGTAACGGGTTTTTGGAACATTCGTTCCCCTAATGCTTGTGCATATTTTTCCTTCCTCAGGAGATACTGATTTTTGAACAGCAGCTCCTGTTAGGAGGGAAAAGGGTTGACTCGAAACAAAGTTGAAATTTGTGGTGTAGATACTTCTAAACTTCCCGTTTTAAAAAATGAGGAGATGCGCAAGTTGTTTAAGCAAATGCATGAAGGCGACTTGTCAGCACGAGAGAAGCTAGTTAACGGAAACTTAAGGCTTGTTTTAAGTGTGATTCAAAGGTTTAACAACCGAGGCGAATTTGTTGACGATTTGTTTCAGGTTGGCTGTATTGGACTTATGAAATCGATTGATAATTTTGATCTAGGCCAGAATGTGAAGTTTTCTACCTATGCGGTCCCAATGATTATTGGTGAAATCAGAAGGTATTTACGGGACAATAATCCGATTCGTGTGTCAAGGTCATTAAGAGACATCGCCTATAAAGCGCTTCAGGTTCGCGAGCGCTTAATCAGTGAAACCTCAAGGGAACCAACTCCTGAAGAAATCGCTAAAGAACTGGATGTTTCCCAAGAAGAGATTGTCTTTGCTTTAGATGCGATTCAAGATCCCGTTTCCTTATTTGAGCCGATCTACAACGACGGCGGAGATCCGATATACGTTGTGGATCAGTTAAGTGATGAACGAAACAAAGATTCGAATTGGATCGAAGAATTAGCATTAAAAGAAGGGATGAGGCGGTTAAACGACAGAGAAAAACTAATTCTCAAAAAACGATTTTTCCAAGGAAAAACCCAGATGGAGGTTGCCGAAGAGATTGGGATTTCTCAAGCACAAGTGTCACGACTTGAAAAGGCAGCAATCAAACAAATGAATAAAAACATCCAATCCTAAACTGCCGTAAACCGGCAGTTTTTATTTTTACTATAGGCTGTTTCGCATACTTTGTTGTTTTTAAATGGAGGCAAACATTTCCGTTCCATTACGCTCGAGACACAAGATTCCCAGGGAGGAGGTCGAGCCTCCTCGGCTTAGCCTGTGGGGTCTTTAGGCCCACCTCTTCTTTCCGCAGGACAAGGAAGACTTCGGCAGCATAAACATCGCACGAAGAAAAGGCGAATGCATTTTATGAGGACTAAAGGGTGTCTTTCGCTCCATTCCACTATTGTTTATAAATATATTTATTAACAACAATCTTTGCGAAAACAGCCTTACTAAAAAAATGAATTAGGTTTAACTTCAAATGATTTGCCCTTCTATTCATGAAAACAGCACATGTCTTCATATACTTTAAAGAATAAATAGAGACGGGGGAGAAACAGATGGTTCGGATATCAGAGTTTCAAGTGAAGGATGTTGTGACAGTCGCAGATGGAAAAAAGCTTGGAAATATTACCGATATTGAGATAAACGTTCAAACCGGAAAAATAGAAGCGATCGTGGTTGCCAGCTCGACTCGGGTACTTGGTTTCTTCGGCAGGGATGAGGATATCGTTGTTCCTTGGAAGAATATTGTAAAAATTGGAGAAGATGTAATTTTAGTCAGACATAAAGGGAATTCCGTGTCGTATGAAGATGAAGAACAGTAAGTTTCATGACGGCATGAAAAGAGTGTGGTAAAATAAGGCTTATGAAAACAGATGAAGGGCGAGAGTAGAAATGGAACCCTTTCAATTACATGCAGAAGAATATTTTTTAATCAAGCCATGGAGCCACATGGATTCTTCCTTAGTTGCAGGCTTTACAACCCGGAAAAATGGAGTCAGTCCATTTCCAAAAGCATCTTTGAATCTTGCGTTCCACGTCGGAGACACTTTAGATAATGTACAATCTAACCGTGAGAAATTGGGTGAATTATTAAACTTTCCTGTTAATCATTGGGTTAGTACCGAGCAAGTCCATGATACAAGGATTCATACAGTAACCAAGGAATCTCGCGGCAGTGGTGCATATTCACTGGAAGACTGCATCAGGGAAACCGATGGACTTCTCACAAATGAGTCAGGGGTTCTTTTAACTTTATGCTATGCCGACTGTGTTCCAATCTATTTTTTTGATCCAGGCTCCAAATGGATTGGTATTGCACATGCGGGCTGGAAAGGAACGACAAGGAATATCGCAGGAAAATTGGTTCAGACCCTTCAGGAAAAAGGAGTCGCTATTTCCAATATGAAGGCAGCAATCGGACCTTCAATTTGTAAATCTTGTTATATCGTTGATGACCGTGTGATTGGCGCTGTCAGAGAATTACTGGAAGAAAACGATGAAAAGCCCTATAATGAGGTAGAGGAAGGACAATATCAGCTAAATTTAAAACAGTTAAATCTTCAGCTGTTAAAAAAAGCAGGGATCAAAGAATCCAATATATCGGTTACGGACTATTGCTCTGCTTGCGACTCAGAATGGTTTTTTTCGCATAGAAGAGATAAAGGTGTAACAGGCCGAATGCTTAGTTTTATTGGCTGGAGGGAGGACTAAGACGAGCATGAGCGTAAAGATAAGATACGAAGCCATTCAGTCAAGAATCAAACAAGCTTGTGAAAAAGCCGGAAGAAGTGCAAATGAAGTACATGTCATAGCTGTTACAAAATATGTGTCAACAGAACGAGCGAAGGAAGCGCTTGAAGCGGGAGTCATCCATTTAGGAGAAAATCGTGACGATGGTTTTCTTGAAAAGCGGAAGGCGCTAGGGGACAAGCCTACGTGGCATTTTATCGGAACTTTGCAAACGAGAAAGGTAAAACATATTATTGATCATGTAGATTACATACATTCATTAGACAGACTTTCCCTCGCGAAAGAGATTAATAAACGTACTCAAAAAGAAATACGATGCTTCGTTCAAGTGAATACATCTGATGAAGCTAGTAAACATGGTCTTGCGCCAGAGGAAGCAAGCGGATTCATTCATCAGCTTCAATCTTTGACAAACATAAAGGTCGTCGGCCTTATGACGATGGCCCCTTTCACAGAAGATACACAAGTAATCAGAAATTGTTTCCGGAAACTAAAGGAAATTCAAAGTTCCATTCAGTCTCTAAACTTATCCTATGCTCCTTGTACAGAGCTATCAATGGGGATGTCCAATGATTTCGAAATTGCAGTTGAAGAAGGAGCCACCTACGTCCGGATAGGTACAGCATTGGTCGGAAACGAGAAAAGTGAGGTGGAATCGTGAGTCTTAAGAATAAATTGCGGCAATATTTCTTTTATGAAGAAGATGAAGTTCAAGATGAAGTAATCGCTGAGGAAGAAGGGCCGACAAGACAAACAAGACATCAATCGAAAGCAAATTCTAATATTGTAAGTCTGCCCAGTTCCTCAAAAAGCTCAAGATTGGTTTTAGCAGAACCAAGAATGTATGCTGAAGCACAAGAAATAGCAGATCACTTGAAAAACAGACGGGCAGTTGTGATCAACCTTCAGCGAATTTCACATGAACAGGCGATTCGAATTGTCGATTTTTTAAGCGGGACCGTTTATGCGATTGGCGGAGATATTCAGCGGATTGGAACAAAGATTTTTCTATGTACCCCTGATAATGTAGAAGTATCAGGCAGTATTTCTGAAATGTTGGGTGAACCTGGAAATTACCAGGAATCTGAAGATGTGAGGTGGCTTTAGGTGGATACATTGCTTGGGATTTTAGCTTATGCTATTAATATTTACTCGATTGCATTAATCATTTATGTTTTGCTTTCATGGTTTCCTGGTGCAAGGGATTCAGCGATTGGAGAGTTTTTAGGGAAAATATGTGAACCGTATTTAGAACCATTCCGCAAAATAATACCGCCAATTGCAATGATCGATATTTCGCCAATTGTAGCTTTTATAACGCTTAATTTAGCACAGCGCGGAATTTATTATTTAACTCAATTTGTATAAATTAAAAAGGGAGCCTTCTGAATCAGGGTTCCTTTTTTATACTTTAAGCGAATAAAATTTTAGCGAAGAAGGAGTATTCGACGCAGTTAAAATTTTTAAGACTAATGGACGACGGGCAGGAGACATGAGTCAAGCTATACATCAGGACGTGGCGTTTCGAGCGTGATAAGTGCAAATGCACTGTCTTTTCCAAAAGGCTCGCCATCTGCAAGTTTTCTTTAATGAAGTTAAAAGGAGTCAACTTATGAGTATTTACCAGCACTTTCGGCCAGAGGAGAAAGAATGGATTGATCAGATCTTAACATGGCAAAAATATGTCGAAGATACCTATTCCTATAAAAGAACGGATTTTTTAGATCCGAGACAGCAATCGATCTTGCAAACTATTATCGGAACAAAGGGGACTGTGCAGGCTTCCTTATTTGGCGGAAAAGAGAACACCGAGCGGAAGAGAGCTATTCTGTATCCTGACTATTTTACACCGGGCCCGGAAGACTATGAAATTGTTCTATGGAATATCCGCTATCCTAAAAAGTTTGTAACCCTGGAACATCGGGAAATCTTAGGGAGCTTAATGGGACTTGGGTTAAAACGTGAAAAATTTGGTGACATCCTAATGGATCAAACCGAGGGAGTTGTCCAGTTTTATGCATGCCGGGAAATTAGTGATTATTTGAAGCTCAATTTTGACCAGATCGGCAGGACAAAGATTGAAATTGAGCCAATTGCTATGGAGCAAGCCATACAAAAAGCGGAAGATGGCATTGAAAAACAGGTAACTGCCTCTTCGTTACGCTTAGACGCGATTTTAGCTCAAGCACTTCCATACTCTCGTGAAAAAGTTCAGCAGTGGATTCAGCAGGGAAAGGTTAAAGTGAATTTTAAAGTGGTGGAACAAACCAGCTTTGAATGTCAGCAGGGTGACATTTGTTCGATTAGAGGGTATGGAAGAATTATGATTAAAAGTATTGAAGGACAAACGAAAAAAATGAAATGGAAATGTATCCTTTTTATTCAAAAAAGTTAACACGAATTTAGAGGAAAACCACCACAAATTGTCGAATCAATGTATAATATAAGAAAACGATTTTTTCCCTTTTTAGTGCATCAGCTGTTCGCTGCCAGTGCAGGTTAAAAACTGGCTTAAAATAAGGGAGTACATAAGAATATGTGGAGGTGCCTTTTATGCCATTAACACCGTTGGACATACATAATAAGGAATTTACAAAAGGTTTCAGAGGATACGACGAAGATGAAGTAAACGAATTTCTGGATCAAGTTATTAAAGATTTTGAAATCCTGATTCGCGAGAAAAAGGAACTAGAGCAAAAGTACAAGGATTTATCAGAAAAACTGGGCCATTTCACTAATATTGAAGAAACTCTTAATAAGTCAATTGTGATTGCACAAGAAGCTGCAGAAGAAGTTAGACGCAATGCCCAAAAAGAAGCAAAACTTATCGTAAAAGAAGCAGAAAAAAATGCGGATCGGATTGTAAATGAATCTTTGACAAAGGCCAGAAAAATTGCTTTAGACGTAGAGGAATTGAAAAAACAATCGAAGGTTTTCCGCAATCGTTTCCGTATGCTGGTTGAAGCCCAATTAGATTTAATTAATGCGGATGACTGGGATGAACTATTAGAATATGATGTAGAAGCATCTGATTTAATTTCTATCAAAGAGTAGAAAATCTTTAAATACTTGACCTTTTTATTTTTTATTTAATATAATACAACAATAATACTATGTAAAAAAACGATGACAGGGACAGTACATGCCAGTAACATCTCAAAAGCGAGTCGGGGATGGTGGAAGCCTGACAGAGAGATGGTATGGAAGATCACCCTTGAGTTCTTAGGTTGAACATTAAAAGTAGACCTTTGCGTGCTGTCACGTTACGACAAACTTAAGCGGACTTTTTAGTCAATTAGGGTGGTACCGCGGGAAATGTAAGCTTCTCGTCCCTTTTTATAGGGATGGTGAAGTTTTTTTTCGTCTATCGGGAGGATTACTTGACCATACTTTGAGCTAGAAAGTTTTATTTTTATTTCATTATGAATGAGTGATTCGAAAGGAATGGTTAGTTAAATGGAGTACAAAGATACGTTATTGATGCCAAATACGGAGTTTCCGATGAGAGGAAACCTTCCCAATAGAGAGCCAGAAATTCAGAAGAAATGGGAAGAAATGGATATTTATAAGATCGTTCAGGAGCGAACAAAGGGTCGTCCAAGATTTGTTTTGCATGATGGACCTCCGTATGCCAATGGGGATATCCACATGGGGCATGCACTTAACAAAGTGTTAAAGGACTTCATTGTAAGGTATAAATCTATGAGCGGATACGATGCTCCTTATATTCCAGGCTGGGATACACACGGGCTTCCGATTGAACAGCGGCTGACCAATGACGGTGTTAATCGAAAAGAAATGAGCGTAGCCGAGTTTAGAAAGCTTTGTGACGAGTATGCAAGAAGTCAAATTAATAACCAGCGTGAACAGTTTAAGCGCCTTGGTGTTCGCGGAAACTGGGAAAATCCTTATATAACCTTGCACCCTGAATACGAAGCAAGACAGATCCAGGTTTTTGGCGAGATGGCGAAAAAAGGCTACATTTATAAAGGACTAAAGCCTGTATTTTGGTCCCCATCCAATGAGTCTGCTCTTGCTGAAGCTGAAATTGAGTACCATGATAAGAGATCACCATCTATTTATGTCGGCTTTAAAGTAGTGGACGGAAAAGGTGTCTTAGAAGAGGGCACAGAAATTGTAATCTGGACAACTACACCATGGACAATTCCAGCGAACCTTGGCATTGCTGTTCATCCAGAGCTTACTTATGTGGTGGTAAAAGAAAACGAAAAGCTTTATATAGTAGCGAAGGATTTACTTGAAAGTGTAACAAAAGAAGTAAACTGGGACGCACCAGAAATTGTGAAAGAAATGAAAGGTCAAGACCTCGAATACATTCAGTGCCGCCACCCATTTTATGAAAGAAAGTCCCTTGTCATGCTGGGTGAACACGTTACAACTGAATCCGGTACAGGCTGCGTTCATACGGCACCTGGACACGGGGAGGATGACTTCTACATCGGTCAAAAGTACGGTCTCGATGTTCTTAGCCCAGTAGATGATAAAGGTAATTTCACTAGTGAGGCTCCTGGATTTGAAGGATTATTCTATGATGAGGCAAATAAAGTCATTACTGAAAAATTAAATGAAGTGGGCGCATTATTAAAATTAACATTTATTACGCACTCTTATCCGCATGACTGGCGCTCTAAGAAGCCAACCATTTTCCGGGCAACTCCGCAATGGTTTGCGTCGATTGAGCCGATCAGGGAAACGTTATTAAATGAAATTCAAAATGTAAAATGGGCGACTCAATGGGGAGAAACAAGACTTTATAACATGATCCGCGACAGAGGAGACTGGTGTATTTCCCGTCAGAGAGTATGGGGAGTTCCAATCCCGGTATTTTATGCGGAGAATGGAGATCCAATCATTACAGATGAAACGATTGAACATGTTTCGAATCTATTTAAAGAGCACGGCTCCAACATTTGGTTTGAAAAAGATGCGAAGGATTTGCTTCCTGAAGGATTTACACATCCGTCCAGTCCAAACGGCAAGTTTACAAAAGAAACAGACATCATGGACGTTTGGTTTGATTCAGGTTCTTCTCACTATGCGGTGCTTGCAGCTCGCGAAGATGCTGAGTATCCGGCTGATATTTATTTAGAAGGTTCTGATCAATACCGCGGCTGGTTTAACTCTAGTTTAATTATCAGTGTAGCAGTTAATGGCCGGGCACCATATAAGTCTGTTCTATCGAATGGATTTACGGTTGATGAAAAGGGAAGAAAGATGTCCAAATCACTTGGAAACGTGATTGTCCCAGACCAAATTAACAAGCAGTTTGGAGCAGACATTTTACGTCTTTGGGTAGCATCTGTTGATTATAAATCGGATGTCAAAGTATTTATGGATAACTTTAAACAGGTGTCAGAGGTTTACCGTAAAATTCGCAACACCTTCCGTTTTATGTTAGGAAATCTTGCTGATTTTAATCCGGAAAAAGACCGAGTTGCCATTGAAAGCCTGCGCGATGTTGATCAATATATGCTAGTTAGGCTCAATAAACTGATTAAAACGGTGCGCAATGCTTACGAAAATTACGAGTATGCAACGATTTACCATGCGGTTAATAACTTCTTTACCCTTGATTTAAGTGCCTTCTATTTAGATTATGGTAAAGATATTTTATATGTAGAAGGACCAGACAGCCATGATCGGCGTGCGATGCAAACCGTGATTTATGACAGCCTTTTAACGTTAACTAAGCTGATGGCGCCGATTCTTGTTCATACGACTGATGAAGTATGGTCTTATATCCCAGGAGTTGAGGAAGCAAGTGTTCAGCTAACTGACATGCCTGAGGAACTGGCTATTGAAAACAGTGAAGGTATTGAACAAAAATGGAGTGCATTCCTTGAAGTAAGAGATGATGTATTAAAAGCTTTAGAAGAAGCTAGAAATGCGAAAATAATCGGTAAATCATTAGCGGCTCATGTTACCCTATTTGTAACCGATCAAACGAAATCTCTGCTTGATTCGATTCAAGAAGATTTAAAACAATTATTCATTGTTTCTCAAGTTACAGTAAAAGATGAGAGCGAAGCACCAAATGAAGCGTTAAAATTAGATGTGGCAAGGGTACTTGTAGAAAAAGCAGAAGGAGAAACGTGTGAGCGATGTTGGAATGTGACCACTGATGTGGGAGGCGACCACGAGCATCCAACTCTATGTTCTCGCTGTGCAACTGTCGTGAAAGAATATTATTAAGTCATAATTGGCTCCCTCCCTTTCTGAGGGGGCCATTTACTTTTTCCATAGAATATAAATTATGCTAAAATCTATACATAAAACTTTAATCGGAGGTAAAGTTAGTGATCTATTACCTGCTTGCCGTGCTTATTATATTGTTAGATCAATGGACGAAGTGGATCATTGTCAAACAAATGGAATTGGGCGAAAGTATTCAAGTCATTCAAAACTTCCTTTATATAACATCTCACCGGAACCGGGGAGCTGCCTGGGGAATTCTCCAAGGACAAATGTGGTTCTTTTACATCATTACAGTCGTTGTCATTATCGGGATTGTTTATTACATGCAAAAATGGGCAAAGGGCAAAATAATAGCAAGTGTCGCTCTAGCTCTTATGCTAGGCGGAGCGATTGGCAATTTCATTGATCGTGTGTTTCGTCAGGAAGTTGTGGATTTTGTTGATGTGTATATTTTTGGCTATGACTTCCCGATCTTTAATATTGCCGATTCAAGCCTGGTAATTGGTGTGATTTTATTAATGATTTGGATGGTTATCGAGGAGCGAATGGCTAAAAAGGAGAAATCAATAGATGGAAACGATGGAGTACAACATACAGACTGATGCGGCAGGGGAGAGAATTGATAAAGTACTATCTTCTCTAAATGAAGAATGGTCCAGAAGCCAAATACAAAACTGGATTACATCAGGGTCTGTCAAAGTCAATGGGGCTACAGTGAAGCGTAATTATAAAGTTGCCTCTGGTGATTCGATTTCGATTGAGATACCTGAAGCAGAAGAATTAGACGTCGAACCTGAACCAATGGTTTTAGATATCTATTATGAAGATACAGATGTTTTAGTAGTAAATAAGCCGCGCGGAATGGTCGTGCACCCTGCCCCTGGACATACACGGGGAACTTTAGTGAACGGGCTGCTTTATCATTGTAAAGATCTTTCAGGGATTAACGGGGTTTTACGACCTGGCATCGTCCATCGCATTGATATGGATACATCCGGTTTATTAATGGTAGCCAAAAATGACCTAGCACATGAGAGATTAGTCAAACAGCTGCAAGAGAAAACGGTAACGAGAAAGTATTTGGCCATTGTTCATGGAGTGATTCCCCATGACGTCGGTACGATTGATGCACCGCTGGGAAGAGATCCAAAAGACCGCCAAAAGATGACAGTCGTCGACAATGGTAAACATGCCGTTACTCATTTTCGGGTTAAAGAAAGGTTCTCCAACTATACATTTGTAGAGTGTGAGCTAGAAACGGGCAGAACTCACCAAATCCGTGTGCATATGAAGTATATTGGCTATCCGTTAGCAGGTGATCCGAAATATGGGCCTAAAAAAACGTTAGATATAGACGGACAGGCATTGCATGCACAGGTTCTCGGATTTACTCATCCCCGCAGCGGAGAATACCTTGAGTTTAGTGCACCCTTACCAGAGGAAATGACGAAACTGCTCGACTATCTCAGAAAAAATGATTGACAAAATTCGAAGTTCCCGATATGCTTTGTATAGTGTTTAAGACCTTTAAAGACAGTCCCGTGAGACTGAGAAGGTAACGGAAACGGACAAATTCTGTTCGTCTATCGGCGGATTTTGTACCATAAGTCTATCCAAACCTCTCACTTTCCCGGAGTGAGAGGTTTTTTCGTTCCTCTCATATAAAAATCGTTGAAAAGGAGGACATCTCAGTATGGAAAAAGCACAAGTGATGGATGCGCAAGCGATGAACAGAGCATTAACCCGAATCGCACACGAGATTATTGAAAAAAACAAAGGGATTGATGATTGTGTTTTAATCGGCATCAAAACACGGGGCATCTATCTGGCAAACCGATTAGCTGTGAAGATTAATGAGATAGAAGGTAAGTCAATCCCGGTTGGAGAATTAGATATCACTTTATATAGAGATGATCTTTCTGTAAAAACGACAAATCAGGAACCGCTTGTCAAGGGCTCTGATATTCCGGTGAATATCCATCAAATGAAAGTAATTCTCGTTGATGATGTATTATTTACAGGCAGAACATCACGAGCTGCGCTAGATGCACTGGTGGATCAGGGCAGACCGGCTATGATTCAGTTAGCTGTGCTAGTGGACCGGGGGCATCGGGAACTCCCGATTCGGGCGGATTATGTCGGAAAAAATGTTCCGACCTCAAAATCTGAGAAAATTGTAGTAAAGCTTCATGAAGTAGATCACATAGATCAAGTAAGCATTTTTGAAAAATAAATAAGGTCCCTTTTAAAGTGGTCCTGTGAGGCTGCCAAAGGGAGTACATGGTTTCATGCTAAAATGAAACTGTTTATTGTACCCTCTTTGTGCCTTGTCAGGTCATAAAGAGGGTATTTTTTTGAAACACAAAGATCACTAATCAAAAAGGGGAAAAAACAATGAATAAGCGTAATCCAAATGCAGTACTAGACGTAAAAGAAGTTCCCAAGTGGAATCAATGGATTATATTAAGTATTCAGCACTTATTTGCAATGTTTGGCGCAACGATTTTAGTACCGATGCTAGTAGGACTAGAGCCAGCTGTAGCACTCCTGTCTAGTGGATTAGGTACACTTGCTTATTTAATCATTACAAGAGGACAAATTCCAGCATACTTAGGTTCGTCCTTTGCGTTTATTGTTCCGATTATAACGGCAAAAGAATTAGATGGACCAGAATCGGTGATGATAGGATGTTTTGTAGCTGGTTTAGTATACGGAATTGTCGCGTTATTACTTAAAGCATTAGGGACAGGCTGGTTATTCACGGTTCTACCGCCGGTCGTAGTGGGTCCGATCATTATGGTCATTGGTCTTAGCTTAGCGCCTACTGCTGTTGATATGGCGATGTATCAAACGGTGGATAATGAAAAATTTTACAGTTTAGAATCTGTTGTCGTTGCACTCATAACATTAACTGTTACAATCATAGCTTCAATCTTTTTGAAAGGCTTTTTAAAACTAATTCCAGTTTTGATCGGAGTTGTTTGCGGATACGTAGTCGCATACTTCTTTGGTTTAGTGAATCTCGAGCCTGTTAAAGAGGCAGATTGGCTTGCCTTGCCAAATCTATTGGTTCCTTATGTAACGTATACACCTGATTTTTCATGGACAGTGGTTTGGCTTATTGCACCTGTTGCATTTGTAACCTTAGCGGAGCATACAGGTCACCAAATGGTGTTAAGTAAAGTAATCGATCGAAACTTAATTCAAAAGCCGGGTCTGCACAGATCGGTATTTGGTGATGGAATTGCAACGATGATCGGCAGTGCAATCGGCGGTCCGCCATTAACAACTTATGGGGAAAACATTGGTGTATTAGCGATAACACGTGTATTTAGTGTATTTGTAATCGGAGGAGCAGCGGTAGCCGCAATCCTGTTTTCCACAATCGGTAAGGTATCAGCCCTTATTTCTTCGATTCCTACAGCAGTAATGGGCGGTGTTTCAATCCTCTTGTTTGGTATTATCGCATCAAGCGGTCTTAGAATGCTAATTGAGAATAAGGTTGATTTTTCACAACAAAGAAATTTGATTATTGCATCTGTCATCTTAGTCATTGGAATCGGCGGAGCTTTTATCCAAATCGGTGACTTTACCCTTTCCGGAATGGCGTTAGCTACGCTTGCTGGGATTCTGCTTAACTTAATCCTTCCAGGAAGAACGAAAGTAGATCCTGAAGAAATGTTTCAAACAGAAAATTAATAAAGATATACCTTTTAATAGTAGTCCCGAGAGGCTGCAAAAGGTGTCATTTAGGAGAAAGGGAGATGCACGATCTCTTGCTCTCCCATGCTTTCACGCACCTTGAGTCTCTCTCAAGGTGCTTTTTTTATAGTGAGGGTCGAGCCCGAAAAGCTTTACCTCCCGCCCAATATTCCGGAAACCCGCCCAAAAAATTATCCGGGCCGCCCAAAAAAGCGGGAAACCCGCCCAAAAAATTAACCGGGCCGCCCAAAAAAACGGGAAACCCGCCCAAAAAATTATCCAGGCGCCCAATAATCGGGAAACCCGCCCAAAAAATTATCCAGGCGCCCAATAATCGGGAAACCCGCCCAATAAATTAACCGGGCCGCCCAAAAAAACGGGAAATCCGCCCAAAAAAATTATCCAGGCGCCCAATAATCGGGAAACCCGCCAAAAAAATTATCCGGGCCGCCCAAAAAAACGGGAAACCCGCCCAATAAATTAGCCATTCGTCCAAACGTCAAATCTAAATCTTACCGTGGAGGCTGAAAAAGAATGAAGCATTATGTATCGATGGAAGACTTTCATGCTGGGGAAATTCAAAGCGTTCTTTCATTAGCAAAGGAATATGAAAAACACAAGATTCCTATGCAAAATAAAGAGATATTTGCTGCTAATCTATTCTATGAACCTAGTACCCGCACAAAATCTAGCTTTGAAGTAGCAGAAAGAAGGCTTGGGCTAAGCGTCATCCCATTTGAAGTGAATCATTCTAGTGTTCAAAAAGGGGAGACTCTTTATGACACGGTAAAAACATTCGAAGCAATCGGCTGTAATCTCTTGGTCATTCGCCACCCTGAAACTGATTATTACAAAGATTTAATTCCTTCCCTTAACATACCGCTAATTAATGGCGGAGACGGAAGCGGGCAGCATCCATCGCAATGCCTGCTCGATCTTTACACAATCCAAAAGGAATTTGGCAGCTTTAAAGGAATAAAGGTTTTAATTGCAGGTGACCTGAAGCATAGCCGTGTAGCTAGATCCAATGCGCGTGCCCTTTCCATGCTTGGGGCAAAAGTATTCTTTTACAGCCCTGCAGAATGGGTCGATGAGGAGCTTTTGCAGTGGGGCAGCTTCTGCCAAATAGATGACATCCTGCCAATTGTCGATGTAGCGATGATGCTGCGCGTACAATTAGAACGCCACACAGAAACTGGACATATCGATGATTACCACCAACAATATGGGCTGACCTTAGAACGGGCGAAAAGAATGAAATCTGGAAGTATTATTATGCATCCTGCTCCTGTGAATAGAGATGTAGAGATAGCAGGTCCATTAGTTGAATCGCCGCAATCTAGAATCTTTGAGCAAATGAGAAATGGCGTATTTGTAAGAATGGCCATGATTGACTCACTACTACAAAAATGGGGGATTGGAACAAATGAAAACACTGCTAAAGAACGTACAATGGTTGGATGGTAACAAAAAAGTTGCCGGAGATGTATTCATTGAGGATAACAAAGTGGCAGCAATGGGTCAGAATTTAGCTGAAACAGTGGATAAAGTTATTGAGGGAGCCAACCGCTTCGTTTTTCCCGGCTTTGTCGATTTGCATGTCCACCTTCGTGAGCCAGGCGGCGAGCATAAAGAAACCATTGAAACAGGGACAATGGCTGCAGCACGCGGAGGGTTTACAACGATTGCGCCAATGCCTAATACAAAACCTGTTCCTGATTCTAAGGAAAATATGGAGAGACTGTTCGAGCTAATTGAGGAAAAGGCAACGGTGAGAGTGCTTCCTTATGCTTCTATTACTGCTGCACAAAAAGGGGAAGAGCTTGTTGATTTTAAAGCCCTCAATTATGATCAAGTGCTTGGCTTTACCGATGATGGAGTTGGGGTACAACAGGCGGGAATGATGTTTGAAGCCATGAAACAGGCTGCCGAAATTGAAAAGCCGATTATCGCTCACTGTGAAGAAAATACCCTGATTTACGGCGGTTCTTTTCATGACGGCAAGAAAGCACAAGCACTTGGAGTAAACGGGATTCCTTCGATTTGTGAAGCTGTTCATATTGCCCGTGATGCCCTTTTAGCAGAAGCGGCCAATTGTCACTATCATGTTTGCCACGTAAGTACAAAAGAATCGGTTCGCGTTATCCGAGATGCGAAAAAAGCAGGAATCCGGGTGACAGCAGAAGTCACACCGCATCATCTCCTCTTATCTGAAGACGATATTAAAGAACCTTTAACTACTTATAAAATGAATCCTCCCCTGCGGGCAAAAGAAGACAGAGATGCTTTAATTGCAGGCTTACTTGATGGAACGATTGATTTTATTGCAACTGATCATGCACCACATACGCAAGAGGAAAAAGCAAAAGACTTAGCACAGGCACCATTTGGAATCGTCGGCTTAGAAACAGCTTTTCCGCTTTTGTACACACACTTTGTCGAAAAAGGTGTTTTTACTTTAAAACAATTGGTTGATTGGCTAACGGTTCGTCCATCTGAGGCTTTCAGTCTCCCATATGGCCGATTACAAGTTGGGGAACTAGCAGACCTAGTTTTAGTAGATGTAAAGGAAGAAAAAGCGATTGATGTTGAAACATTTTTATCAAAAGGTAAAAATACTCCGTTCGATGGCTGGATTTGTAAAGGCTGGCCAGTGATGACATTTGTGAACGGAACTTTGGTTTACAGCGCAGAGGAGGTTACGGAATGAAAAAGAAACTTGTTTTAGAAAATGGGATTGTCATGCACGGAGAAGGCTTTGGCTATGAATCAGAGTCATATGGAGAAGTGGTATTTCAGACAGGAATGACTGGATATCAAGAGGTGCTGACGGATCCATCCTACTGTGGACAAATCGTGGTGATGACGTATCCGCTCATTGGAAATTACGGGATCAACCGTGATGATATGGAATCCTTTAAGCCTCATATTCAGGCGCTAATCGTAAAAGAAAACTGTGACCTCCCTTCACATTGGAAGCAAAAATGGTCGATTGATGAATATCTTAAGCTTCACCAGATCCCGGGATTAAGCGGAATTGATACTAGAATGTTAACTCGAATTATTCGTGAGCATGGTTCATTGAAAGCAGCGATTGTTAATGCAGATGCGGATGAGAAAGCAATATTAGAAAGCTTAAAAACGAGACATTGGCCAACTGATCAGGTTGCACAAGTGTCAACAAGAACGCCTTACCCAAGTCCGGGAAAAGGAAAGCGGGTCGTAGTCGTAGACTTTGGGATGAAGCATAATATTCTGAGTGAATTAAATGAAAGGGATGCCAATGTTTTGGTCGTGCCCCATACCATTACAAGCGCTGAAATATTGCAGTTAATGCCGGATGGTGTTGTCCTTTCTAACGGACCTGGGGATCCTGTCGATGTCCCGCATGCCATTGCCATGATCCAAGGGATATTAGGGAAGATTCCTGTATTTGGAATTTGTTTAGGTCACCAACTGTTAGCCCTCGCAAGCGGAGCTAACACGTATAAACTAAAATTCGGTCACAGAGGTGCAAATCACCCTGTTAAAGATTTGCGTCATGACAAAGTCTATATCACATCACAAAACCATGGATATGCGGTCGATTTAGACTCACTAGAAAATACGGATTTAGAACTGACCCATATTGCTGTGAACGATGGAACGGTTGAAGGTGTCCGTCATAAAATCTATCCTGCTTTTTCGGTTCAATACCATCCAGAGTCTTCTCCGGGTCCTGATGATTCCAGATATCTGTTTGATGAATTTATGGAGCTCATAGAGATGACTCATACCGGAAGGATTTTGGCATAAGAATCAAGTAGAATTTGAGACTAATCTGGCTAAAGACAAATAACCCGCAGACTAAAACAACACACAATTCGCTTTTTAACTGAAAGGAGCTTTTCATATGCCTAGAAGAGACGATATACAAACCATTATGGTAATTGGATCTGGCCCGATTGTGATTGGGCAAGCAGCTGAATTTGATTATGCCGGAACACAAGCATGTCTGGCATTAAAAGAGGAAGGGTATCGCGTCATTCTAGTAAATTCCAATCCTGCTACCATTATGACCGACCCTGAGATGGCAGATGTGGTTTATATTGAGCCATTAACCCTTGAATTTGTCTCTCGCATTATCAGAAAAGAACGCCCGGATGCGCTTCTCCCTACACTTGGAGGACAAACAGGACTTAACCTTGCTGTTGAACTTGATCAATCTGGTATTTTAAAAGAATGTAATGTGGAATTAATCGGTACGAAATTAACGTCGATTCAGCAGGCCGAAGACCGCGAACTTTTCCGTTCACTGATGGAAGAGCTGAATCAGCCTGTTCCTGAAAGTACAATCGTCCACACATTGGATGATGCTTTGCAGTTTGTCGAAATGATTGGCTACCCGGTAATTGTTCGTCCTGCCTACACACTTGGCGGGACAGGCGGAGGAATTTGCGATAACGAACAATCTTTACGAGAAATTGTAAAGAATGGCTTAAAAATGAGTCCAGTCGGTCAAGTACTGCTCGAAAAAAGTATTGCCGGCATGAAGGAAATTGAGTACGAAGTCATGCGTGACCATAAGGATCAGGCGATTGTTGTATGTAACATGGAAAACTTTGATCCAGTCGGTATTCACACAGGAGATTCAATCGTAGTTGCACCAAGCCAGACATTATCTGATCAAGAGTTCCAAATGTTAAGAACCGTCTCATTAGATATTATCCGTGCCTTAAAAATCGAGGGCGGCTGCAATGTTCAGCTCGCGCTTGACCCGCACAGTTCAGGGTACTATGTAATTGAGGTGAATCCAAGGGTAAGCCGTTCATCTGCCTTAGCTTCAAAAGCAACCGGATATCCGATTGCCAAACTCGCAGCTAAATTGGCAGTCGGCTATTCTCTCGATGAAATTACGAATCCAGTGACAGGCAGTACTTTTGCGAGCTTTGAACCAACCCTAGACTATGTTGTAACGAAAATCCCAAGATGGCCATTTGATAAGTTTGAGTCAGCAAAACGGACACTCGGCCCGCAAATGAAAGCAACTGGGGAAGTAATGGCAATTGGAAGAAGCTTTGAAGAATCGCTATTAAAAGCGGTTAGATCTCTTGAGTTAGGAACATCCCATTTATTCCTTCCAGAGCTAAAAGGTGTTTCCGATGAACTGCTTGAAAAACGGATCCAGAAAGCAGGGGATGAACGACTCTTTTATATTGCTGAAGCGTTAAGAAGAGGCATTCAGGCTGACACAATCCATCAGTGGAGCCAGATCGACCGCTTCTTCTTATGGAAACTTGAAAGAATCATAGCCATTGAAAATAGCTTGCAAAAAAATCCCAATGACTTTGACATTCTAAAAAAAGCGAAGGAAGCGGGCTTTTCCGATTGGGCAATTGCAAAACTCTGGGCTCAATCAGAAGAAGAGGTGGAAGTATTCCGGAAGCGTTGGAACCTCAAGCCCGTTTACAAGATGGTTGACACTTGCGGTGCGGAATTTGAAGCGAAAACACCTTACTTTTACAGCACGTATGAACAAGAAAATGAGTCGATTCCAAGTGAAAAAGGAAAGGTTGTCGTAATCGGAAGCGGACCGATTCGAATCGGGCAAGGGGTTGAATTTGACTACTCAACTGTACACTCGGTCTGGGCGATTCAAGAACTTGGATACGAAGCAATTGTAATAAACAACAACCCAGAAACGGTTTCAACCGATTATTCGATGAGTGACAGACTCTATTTTGAACCGTTAACGATTGAAGATGTTATGAATGTAATAGAGCTAGAAAAACCAATCGGTGTAATCGTACAATTCGGAGGCCAAACGGCTATCAATCTGGCAGAAGGGCTAGCCAATCGGGGAGTCAAAATCCTAGGAACAAGTCTTGATAGTATTGACCTTGCTGAGGACAGAAAACGATTCGAAAGATTACTCGATCAGGAAGGAATTGCAAAGCCAGAAGGAACCACTGTGTTTACAGTAGAGGAAGCTATTCGTGCAGCTGACATGATCGGCTATCCGGTATTAGTCCGCCCATCCTACGTCCTTGGCGGAAGAGCAATGGAGATTGTTTACAATGAAACAGAACTGGCTTCTTATATGGCCAATGCAGTCAAAATTAATACAGAACACCCAGTGCTTATCGACCGCTACATTACAGGTAAAGAAGTAGAGGTAGATGCGATTTCCGACGGGGAACAAATTCTCATTCCAGGAATTATGGAGCATATAGAAAGAGCAGGAGTGCACTCTGGTGATTCCATTGCTGTCTACCCGCCGCAAAGCTTAACGCCTTCACAGATTGAAAAAGTTATTGAGAGTGTCAGAAAGCTAGCGAGAGGATTAAATATTAAAGGTTTGTTTAACATTCAATATGTACTTTCAGACAATGAATTTTACGTGATTGAAGTCAATCCGAGGTCGAGCCGAACATTGCCATTCTTAAGTAAAATTACGAATGTCCCAATGGCAAACATCGCAACCAAAATCATGCTCGGTGCTACCTTGAAAGACTTAGGTGTTGAAGCTGAATATGTTCAGCCAAGTGATGAAGTATATGTCAAGGTGCCTGTCTTCTCCTTTGCCAAACTTAGAAGGTTAGATGTTACCCTCGGACCTGAAATGAAGTCAACAGGGGAAGTGATGGGGAAAGATCAAACACTTGAAAAAGCCTTGTACAAAGGTCTCAAGGCTGCAGGATTAAAAATTCCGCAACACGGAAATGTTCTATTGACTGTTGCAGATAAAGACAAAGATGACGCCGTCCGGTTAGCCGACAGGCTGCATCAGCTAGGCTTCCAGCTATTTGCTACGAAAGGAACGGCTGAAATGTTAGAAAGTGTTGGCCTGCCTGTAAAAGAGGTAGAGAAAATTGGTCAAAGCGGTCCAACCTTATTAGATGAGATCAGACAAAATCAAGTTCAAATAGTGATTAACACTTTGACAAAAGGCAAACAGCCGGAAAGAGACGGCTTTAGAATCCGCAGAGAATCAGTTGAAAACGGAATTCCATGTCTGACTTCACTTGACACAGCAGAAGCCTTAATTCGTGTGATTGAATCGATGACGTTTTCGACAATTGGCTTAACAAGGTCTAAACAAAAGCTTACAAAGGAGCTTCACTATGCGCATTGATCACATGAAGGTCATTGAACACCAGTCTATTGCAACGAATACGTTTCGCCTTGTACTTGAAGGTGAATTAGTAGAAGAGATATCAGCACCCGGTCAATTTGTTCATGTTCAAGTTGGAAGTGATGCGCACCTTTTAAGAAGACCGATCAGTATTTCAGAATTTAACCATGAGACAAAGCAATGTACGCTTATCTATCGAGCGGGAGGAGACGGAACGAAGCTGCTCTCAAAAAAGCAGGCAGGTGAAGAAGTGAATGTGCTAGGTCCTCTTGGAAATGGCTACTCCCTTCCTGAAGAAACGAGTTCTGTCTTGATTGTAGGCGGAGGCATTGGGGTGCCTCCTCTCTATGAACTATCAAAACAGCTGACAGCAGCAGGACATCAAGTCACACATGTGCTAGGTTTTCAAAACAAGGAGGCTGTCTTCCTAAAGGAAGAGTTTGCAGAACTTGGCCCTACTTTTATCGCCACAGACGATGGCAGCGAGGGGCAAAAAGGATTCGTAACAGATGTTATCAATCAGCTTCATATCCCATTTGATGTGGTATATGCGTGTGGCCCGACTCCTATGCTGAAAGCTCTGCAAACAAGGATTATAAATACACCTCTATTTATTTCTCTAGAGGAACGGATGGGCTGTGGCATAGGTGCATGCTTTGCCTGTGTTGTCAAACAAACCAGCAATGCTCAAAATTACTATAAAATCTGCTGTGATGGCCCCGTTTTTGCGGCAAAGGAGGTTGTGATCTAATGCTAGCTATAAAACTTCCAGGATTAGACTTAAAAAATCCGATCATGCCTGCTTCTGGCTGCTTCGGCTTTGGCCGTGAATACAGCCGCTTTTATGACTTAAGCCTGCTCGGTGCAATAATGATTAAAGCAACGACACCAGAAGCGCGTTTTGGCAACCCGACTCCTCGAGTTGCTGAAACGGCTAGTGGGATGCTAAATGCTATTGGTCTGCAAAATCCGGGACTTAAGAAGGTTTGTACTGAGGAGCTTCCATGGCTGTCTCAGTATGATGTCCCTATTATCGCCAATGTGGCAGGAGCGACGATGGAGGATTATGTCCAAGTCGCAGAAAAAATCGGTCTTGTTGAAAATGTAAAAGCACTTGAACTAAATATATCTTGTCCAAACGTCAAACACGGGGGAATTGCTTTTGGAAGCAACCCCGAAACAGCCTATGAATTAACGCAAAAGGTGAAAGAGGTATCAAACGTACCGGTTTACGTTAAACTTTCTCCAAATGTAACGGATATCGTAACGATGGCGAAAGCCATTGAAGCAGCAGGAGCCGATGGAATCACAATGATCAATACACTCATTGGAATGCGTATCGATACCGTGACAGGAAAGCCGATCATCCAAAATGGGACAGGCGGCCTTTCTGGTCCTGCCATCAAACCGGTTGCGATTCGGATGGTATATGATGTAAGTAAAAATGTGAACATTCCTATTATCGGGATGGGAGGCGTTCAGACCGCAGACGATGTGATTGAATTCTTATATGCAGGGGCTAGTGCTGTTGCGGTAGGTACAGCTAATTTTGTTGACCCGTTTATCTGTAAAAAGTTAATTGAGGAGCTTCCAGAGAGACTCCATCAGCTTGGTTTTTCCTCAATAGAAGAATGTATCGGAAGGAGTCACGCAAATGACAAAGTCACCAATTATCGTAGCTCTTGATTTCCCTTCTTTACATGCCACAAAGATCTTTCTTGAAAGATTTGAAGGTGAATCGATGTTTGTTAAAGTAGGAATGGAATTGTATTATCAGGAAGGACCGAAAATTATCGATTTTATAAAAGAACAAGGTCATGATATTTTTCTAGATTTAAAATTACATGATATTCCGAATACCGTCTATTCAGCGATGAAAGGCTTGGCTCGTCTAGGCGTCGATCTTGTCAATGTACATGCATATGGCGGCTCCGAGATGATGAGAAGGGCTGTACAAGGGTTAGAAGATGGCAAGCCAAATGGTATGGCAAGACCACTATGTATTGCCGTAACCCAATTAACGAGCACTTCTGAAATGCAACTAAAGGAAGAGGCGCATGTAGATCTTCCGCTTGCAGAAATGGTGGAAAAACAAGCTGCTCTAGCATTTCAATCCGGATTGGATGGGGTTGTCTGCTCACCGCTAGAAAGTAAAAGACTAAAAGAGATGATCAGTCCCTCATTTCTCACTGTAACACCAGGGATTCGGCCATCGGGAACCAATCACGGGGATCAAAAGCGGGTTACAACTCCAAGTGATGCTAAAAAATTTAAAGCCTCCTACATGGTTGTAGGGCGCCCGATTACGAAGGCAGCCAACCCAGCAGAAGCCTATCAGATGATTAAAAAAGAATGGGAGGAAACAGCACAATGAGTTATGAAGTAGCGAAACAATTATTAGACATCGGAGCCGTTGAGCTCAGACCAAAGGAACCTTTTACTCTAAGTTCTGGCCTGCTTTCACCGATTTATTGTGATAACCGGTTAACGCTTTCCTTTCCATCTGTCCGTAAATTTATTGCAGAACAGCTTGCTGAAACTATCAAGGAAAACTTTCCAAGCGTTACCCATATTTCTGGAACAGCAACAGCAGGAATTCCTCATGCCGCTTTCGTGAGTGAAAAACTAGACCTTCCCATGAGCTATGTCCGAGGGGAATCGAAAGGTCATGGCCGAAAAAATCAAATTGAAGGACTTATAAAAGTAGATGATCAGGTTGTCGTGATTGAAGACTTAATCTCAACGGGGAAGAGCTTAATCAAAGCAGTTCAAGCGCTCCGTGAGGGTGGGGTTAACGTTCTCGGTACCGTCTCGATTTTCACCTATGGCCTCCAAAAAGGAATCGACCAATTTAAAGAGCATGATATTCTAAACTTTTCGATTTGTACGTTCCCGGAATTAATCGAAGCGGCATTGGATATAAACGCAATCAGTGAGGAAGATGTTAAAACACTGCATACCTGGCAGCAAGATCCCGAGAACTGGGGTTAATCAAAAGCGAATGTTTTTATAAAGAGCAATAAGTGGTTATATGATTATATTCCTATTTTTCCCAACATATAATGGCAAATGATTGCAGGAGGAAACAGGATAGAGGAAACCACATTATTGCTCTTTTTTACTTTTTAAAGGTTTAGTCAAATATACGTCTACAGACCTAGATGGATTTAATGCCGGAGTTGGGTAACCTTTCCTTTGTTTTCCATTAAAGTAATAGTAGAGTTATAGAAAAAGAGAGGATGAAACCATGACAGTTTTGGAAGTGAATGAATTACGCAAGTCGTTTGGAAGTGTTCTGGCCGTGAGTGATATTAGCTTTGCTGTTAATAAGAGCGAAGTGTTCACGATTATCGGCCCGAACGGTGCAGGCAAAACAACAACACTGGAGATGATACAGGGGCTCGTTCCTCCCGATTCAGGGCATATCCGATTTGGTGAGATGACATGGGCGCAGCACGCGGACACAATCAAAATGATGATTGGCGTTCAGCCGCAATCGAGTGCGCTTTTTGATCTCCTAACCGTCCGGGAAAATCTGGAGTTATTTGCCTCCTTCTATTCAAAGCAAGTCTCAGTCGATGAAGTGCTGGAAATGATCAATCTGACCGAGCATCGGAATAAACAAGTTAAAAAGTTGTCAGGCGGACAACGCCAGCGGCTTGCGATCGGTCTTGCCATGATTAATGACCCTGAGATGATTTTTTTAGATGAACCGACAACGGGTCTTGATCCACAGGCAAGAAGAAATATTTGGGACATCATTTTAAAACTGAAAGAATTAGGAAAAACGGTCGTGCTGACGACGCATTATATGGAAGAGGCTGAAAAGCTAAGTGACCGTGTCTGTATTGTCGACAATGGAAGAATCTTATCCATCGATACACCCGCAGCGCTGATTGACCAACTGACGAAGGAAAGAGAAATCAGGCTGTCGTTTGCTGAGAATGAAGATGCAGCAGAAAAAACCGTGCAATTTATTCAAAATCACCCTTCGATTGAACGGATTGAGCGGGTCGGTACTGATTTGCAGCTTTGGACCGTTCAGCCAGAAGAAACCTTGTACACTTTATTTGCCTATACGAAAGAGCAAGGGTTCCGCGTCGAGCAAGTCTCCATTCGCGAATTAAGTCTAGAAGACGTATTTATTGCATACACAGGCAAGGAATGGAGGGATTAAAGTGAAAATAAGAAAGCAATTCGCGCAAATGTTTATGGCACAATTAAAAATGACCTTTCGGGAAAAGCAGGCATGGTTCTGGGGAATCTTTTTCCCTGTAATCCTAATGGTCATTTTCATGGTTATATTTAGCGGCGACTCGAATGATGATTTTGAGGCAAAGGTAGCAATCGTAGATGAAAATCCAAACGAAACGTCGCAAATGCTTCTTAGCCAAATTCAAAACCTTCCAATGATGGAAGTGGAAACGGGCGCGGACGTAAGCAGGGCGCAAGCCGAAACCTTGCTAAAAGAGGAGGAAGTCGATGCAGTTATTGTTCTTCCTGAAACAGAAGATGTAACCTCCCTTCTTTTAATGGTAAATAAAGAAAATGAACAAAGTGTCACAACGCAGGCCGTATCCAGTTTGCTGCATAATTTTATTCAGTCTGCTAATTTAATCGCAGCAGGTGCAACACCGGTGTATGAGATGCAATTCGAAACCATTTCATCTGGAAGTGAGGATTTGGATTCTACGGATTTTATATTAACGGGGATGATTGCCTTATCGATAGCCCAGGGCGGGTTATTTGGCATGGTCGATTTAGTTGACATGCGCCGGAAGGGTCTGATGAAGCGTCTGCGCATGACTCCAGCTAGAATGGGATTATTTGGATTAAGTGATATGACGATGCGTGTATTATTCGCCTGTGTTCAGATTATCCTTCTATCCCTGATTGGAGTCTTTGGATTTGGCGCCAATTTACACATTGATTTCATAAGTCTTATTGTCATATTTTTTATCGGGGCACTCTCCTTTAACGCGTTGGGATATTTATTCTCATCCTTTAGCAAAACGATGGAGTCCTATATGGGTTTAGCTAATATTACAAGCTTCCTCATGATGTTTTTAAGCGGCATCTTTTTCCCGGTTGAAACCATGCCAGATTGGCTTCAGCCTGTATCCAATGTCCTTCCGCTTACGTATTTTGTAGATGGTTTGCGGGATGCGATGGTGTATCAAACAGGCATCGCCACAGGTTCCTTTTGGATTGGGCTCGGCATTGTGATGGCTTGGGGGCTCGTTGCCTTTTTAATCGGCTCTCTTCTCTATAGATCCAAGTCGATTGCGGAAACTAGGTGAGTATGTGTGGATTTCGTATGATAGGTAAGGCAGATTAGTTTTTTAAAGGGAACATCTATAGCTTTTGAGTAGAAGACCAGATCGAAAGCGATCTGGTCTTTTTCATATTTTGAAGTTTTGAAGATTAATGGACTGCTTAAAATAGTAATTCAATCTATCAATTAAAAATTTTCCTAACTTCTAATCTTAATTAAGTTTAATTTTTTACTTAAACGGTCGATATTTTTTATAGACTTAATTTAAACGGGGTGATTTCAGGGAACTGCAAAGGATGGGATTCAGCTGGGTAAAAAGTGAAAAAGGCAAATCACTGGAAACTGTGATACGCAAAGCTAGGGCCTGAACTGCAAAAACGATATGCAGATGGCAGCCGGTTACCACAAGAAGCCATAGATATACGTTCTATGGACCTTCTTAAAATTCTTTTTTTATATGAAAGGTAGGTCTATAGTATTATGAAAAAATGGTTTAGTATCCAGACTTTTGTAGTGGTTTTGATGCTGGTGTACAATTTTTTTGTACCGATTGGGGGAGTATTCGCAGCTGAAAACACTTTACTGCCCCCTAGTAATCTAGCTTATCAGTCTAGCACACCTGATGATGGTAAGCTGACATGGAGTGCAGTATATGGGGCAAATGGTTATAAGGTTTATGAAATTAAGGATGGACAGCTTATTACATTAGGAAGTACGACGGGGACAAGTTACAGTTTAAATGATCTTCCCGAGGGATCTTATAGATATGTTGTTTCTACTTTGACGAGTGAAGGAGAATCAGGTCCTTCAGCGCCAGTAAGTGTAGAAATAGTTTATCCTGAAATGCAAGCACCTGCAACATTAACCTCATCCATTCGAAATGGAAATGATATTGTTCTTAGCTGGGGTTTATCTAAATATGCTCAAAAGTACAATGTATACCAATTTTCAGAATCAGGTGAAAAAACACTTTTATCTTCAACAACAGGAACAACTTACACCCAAGTAAATGCGTCAGAAGGCATCTATACTTACTCTGTCACTGCTTATAATTCACTTTACGGTGAATCGCCTGATGCAACTCCTGTTAAAGTAGAAGTGATCTATCCTTCGATGGAGAAGCCTGAAAATCTTACGTTTACTATTACAAATGGTACAGATGTTAATTTAAAATGGCAGGCTGTAAATTATGCAAAAGGCTATAACATTTATCAAGTTTATAACGGACAGCTTGAACTAATAAAGACGGTAACAGGAACAAGTGTGACATTTAGCAACTTACCTGCGGGGGATTATACTTATAAGGTTTTTTCCTATAGTGACCGTTTTGGCGAATCACCGGAAGGAAGCGAAGTGTCTGTTACGGTAGGATCTATTGTAATGACACCGCCAAGTAATGTAACTTATAAAATTCAAAACATCAATGATGTAGTTTTCAATTGGGATGCAGTTCCATATGCAACAGGTTATCGTATTTATGAATTAATCAACGGAGAAAAAACTTTAAAAAGCACAGTAACTGGTACGAGTGTGACGTACTCCAAGCTTGCAGGCGGTAACTATGAATATGAAATTTATTCCTATAGTGATCGTTTTGGAGAGTCAGAAGTGGGATCTAAGGTATCATTTAGCATTGATACTGTAAATATCTATCCTCCTCAAGATTTTACTTATAAAATTCAAAACGGAAATGACATCGTTTTAAATTGGAGTAGTGCTGAAAATGCTACCAATTATAAAGTTTATCAAAATATTGATGGTCAAAAAGTTATAAAAAGCACGGTGACAGGAACAACTGTAACCTATGCAAACATGCCGGCAGGAAATTATCAATTTGAGGTTTATACAAATAGTACTCGTTTTGGCGAATCAGCAGAAGGAGCACAAGTTTCTTTTACTCTTGAACAAATCTATTTGTCTGCACCAGAAAATGCTAAATACGAGGTTAAGAATGGGAATGATATTACTGTAAGCTGGGATGCTGTAGAGTATGCAACAAACTATAAAGTTTATCAAATTGTAGACGGTAAAAAAATATTAAAAACAACAGTATCAAATCCTACTGCTGTCCTTACTAACATTGCAGAGGGAGATACTCAGTACGAAATTTATTCTTATAGCAGCCGCTTTGGCGAATCAGCAGAGGGAACAAGCGTTAACGTTTCTATTATTTACCCAACAATGGTTCCACCTGAAAATATTTCTGAAACAGCTACAAGTCCAACAGCTTTCAAATTAAACTGGAGTCCTGTTGAATATGCTACTAGCTATAAAGTCTACCAAATTGTAGATGGACAAAAAGTTTTGAAAAGCACTGTAACTGGTACTAGTGTTTCATACTCCAATATGCAGCCAGGTGTTTATCATTACGAGATTTACTCTTACTCTACTCGTTTTGGAATATCACAAGAAGGTGCTCCTATAGAAGTAATTTTAAGCGGAGTGGCGCTGCCTGCACCTGAAAATTTAACTTATAGCATTTCAAACGGAAATGATATTACGTTGAAATGGAATGCCGTACAATATGCTAATGGCTATAAAATTTACCAACTCATAGATGGAGAATATGTATTAAATCGATCTGTCACAGGAACTAGTGCAAAAATAGCTAATCTACCAGAAGGGGAATTCAATTTTGTAGTTAAACCTTATTCAACTCTTTTAGGAGAATCTCCTAATGGAGCAGAAATTAAAGGTACTATCGTATTCCCTATTATGGAAAAACCTGAAAATTTAACACAAACCATTACAAATGGGAATGATATAACGTTAAGATGGAGCGGAGTTACTTATGCAAATTCTTACAAAGTCTATCAAATAATTGATGGGCAAAAGGTTTTGGCAAAAACGGCGACGGGTACATCTACGGTTTTTAACGATATGCCTGAAGGAGTTTATCAGTATTTCGTGCATTCCTACAGTGACCGCTTTGGTGAATCGCCAGAAGGCAGTACAGTAGAAATTAATCTAATTGCGCCAATCATGCAAGCTCCAGCAAATTTAACAAAAACAATTGCAAACGGCAATGATATCGTCTTAAAGTGGAGTTCCTCTACGTATTCACAAAAATACAATATCTATCAAATGGTTGATGGAGAAAAGGTTTTAATGAAGACAGTTACTGGAACCTCATCTACATTTACAAATATGCCAGAAGGGAATTATCAGTATGTCGTGCATTCTTTCAACGACCAATTTGGTGAGTCACCAAAAGGTAGTACAGTAGAGTTTACCCTTACTTGGCCAATCATGCAGGCTCCTGCTGATCTAACAAAATCGATTGCAAATGGGAACGATATTATCTTGAAGTGGGATGCATCCACGTTTGCAAAAGGATATAAAGTCTATCAGATTGTTGATGGAGAGAAGATTTTAAAGCAGACTGTTGCTGGAACGTCAATTAGATTTAACAATATGCCAGAAGGGAATTATCAATATGTCGTGTATTCTTACAGCGACCGCTTTGGCGATTCGCCAGAGGGAAGTATGTTAGAGTTTACCCTTACTTGGCCAATCATGCAGGCTCCAACTGTTAGTGGCAGCGTCTTTAATGCAAATAATATTACCCTTTCTTGGAAGGCCGTTCAATGGGCAAATGAGTATCGTGTTTATAAGGTGAATGGAGACAGTAAAGAATTAATTTATAAAGGAACTGCGTTAAATTATAAACTTTATAATTTAACTGAGGATACTCATTCATTTGAAGTAACTGCATATAGTAACCGTTTTGGCGAGTCAGTTTCTTCTGAACAATTTGTCCAAAAGATTGTATATCCTATTATGGAACCACCAGTAGCCTCTCTAATATTACTAAGTGAGACTAGTGCACGTATTTCATGGGATTTTGTCACATATGCCAATGGTTACAATGTATATGAAGTGATTGATGGAAAACCTGTTCTTTTAGTTGAAAAACTGAATAATCTTTCATACGAAATTCAAAACCTTACTTACGCAAATCATGAATATTATGTGACTTCTTACAGTAACTCATTTGGTGAATCCAAACCATCAGAAATAGTTATTGCTAAATTAATTATTGATACTGAAGCACCGGTAACAATAATTAATGCACCAACACAATGGGTTAATCAGGAACAGTTAATTACACTTGAAGCAACGGATAATGAAGTAGGAGTAGAAAAAACATTCTATTCATTAAATGATGGACCTTTCCAAGAAGGAACTTCTATTCCTGTTAGTCAAGAAGGAATCAATAAAATTTCATTCTATTCAGTTGATAACGTTGGTAATGTAGAAGACGTAAAAACAGAGTATATCAAAATTGATAAAACAGCACCGGCAACGAATATTAATGATATACCAGCTTACTCTCAGTCCTTTACAGTTCAATTGACTGGAAAGGATGAATTGAGCGGTCTAGCAAAAACATATTATTCGATTAATGGCACAGCGTATGCAGAAGGCACTGCGTTTGTTGTAGATAAGGAAGGTATCAATCAGATTTCCTATTACTCCGTTGATGCTGCAGGCAACAAAGAAGAGGTAATAACGAAAGAAATAAACATTGACAGAACTGCGCCTAAAACTGAATCTGATGCACCGGAAACTTGGGTAAATAAGGGTGTAACGATTACCTTAACAGCGGAAGATGAAAACAGCGGCGTGGCTAAAACGTATTATTCCATTAATGGTTCAGCTTATATTCAGGGCACTTCGTTCCTAGTAGACAAAGAAGGTTTCAATCAAATTTCTTTTTACTCTATTGATAAAGCAGGGAATAAAGAAGAAGTTAGAACAATAGAAGTAAAAATGGATAAAACTGCTCCAACAGTTTCAGCATCGTTTGAAGAAGAGTATGGGCTTGGAACGAATTTTACATTAAGTTACGATGCTCAAGATAATCTTTCTGGAATTGCTGCAGAAGTGGTTATATTGAATGGTATTTCATATAAAAAGGGTGACCTGATTACTTTAGACCAACCAGGTGAGTACAAGCTTAGCATTCGAGTAACTGATGTTGCTGGTCTGTCAACTGTAGTAGAAAAAACATTTACAGTTTATATACCAGTTAATCTTGATGTATTACCGAAAGTGATAAAAGGAAATCAAGGCATCTTTACGGTTAAAGCAATATTACCAGAAGAATATCAATCTTCATTATTCGATGTTTCTACTATAACCTTAAATGGAGTTTCAGCAGTAGTAGATAACATAGGTCTACAAAAGCAGGCAGAAAAAGGACATTTCAAATTCAATCGTGAAGAATTTGTATGGTCTACTGGCGAAGTGAAACTTGAATTACGTGGCTATTTAGATAATAAATATTTGGTAATTGGCACAGCTTTTGTTGAATCAAAAAAATAGTTTAAACGGAGAAGGACTTCTCAAATGAGATGTCCTTTTCTTAGTTTTAGAGAAGAAATTCAACCTCAAGGACATCCTAGAACTAACAAACAACAACGTTTATGAATAGAGCATAAATACAACCCGCAGAAACCACTTCAGCTCCTGCGGGTTATTTTCTTTATATGATTCAATTCAACCTATCTCCGTAATTTCATAACCTCCGCCTCATCAGGTGTCACATACACCGTCTGCTGCTGTTCATAAATGACAAAGCCAGGCTTCGCGCCGCTTGGTTTCTTCACGTGGCGGACTTTGGTAAAATCAACTGGAACCGAGCTGGAGTTTCTGGCTTTACTAAAATAGGCTGCTAACCGTGCTGCTTCAAGGATCGTCTCATCTGACGGAGCAGCAGATTTTATCACGACATGAGATCCTGGAATATCCTTCGTATGCAGCCAAATTTCATCTTTTTTGGCGACTCGGTTTGTTAGGTAATCATTTTGTTTATTGTTTTTACCCACTAATATTTCGGTTCCATCGGAAGATACATAGGTTTCAAGGGTTGGATTTTGCGGTTTATTTTTCTTCTTCCCTTTGTCTTGCTTCGCTTTTAAGTAGCCCTCTTCGACCAATTCTTCTCTGATTTCTTCTACATCCTTAGGTGCGGCATTTTCGAGCTGCTGAATCAGCACGTCCAAGTATTCGATCTCTGCTTTTGCATGACCAATTTGTTCTTGCACAATATCAGCGGCATGTTTTAATTTTTGATACTTAGAAAAATAGCTTTGTGCATTGTCAGCTGGAGATTTCGTTTTCTTTAAAGAAATGACTATCTTTTCGGCTTCCTCACTGTAATAGTTTTCAACCTCAACTTCCTCCATACCTTTTTCAATCCGATACAAATTTGCCGTCAGCAGCTCTCCGTATAACTGATAACGGTCCGCCTCTTTGGCTTCCTCCAGTGTTTGGAGCAGCTTTTCAATTTTATTTTCATTTTTCCGTTTTTCCTGCTGCAAAACTCTTTCTAAGTCTGCGGCAATTTGCTTAATCCGGTCCCGTTCTGCTTTTCCGAAATAATAACGGTCAAGCAATTCGCTTAATGAAGAAAAGCTTTGATACTCCGAGCTTATTGACAATAAAGGCATGAAGTAAAAGGCTTCCTTATCTTGACCTACCATGATAGAAGGTGAATATTGGTGTTGTCGGATTGGCTTCATGACATGAATAAACATATTTGGAAGGGTAACACGATTAGCTAATGGAACGCGGGAAACGATTTCTTTAGCAATCATCGGTGATAACCCTTCAAACTTTTGCACGAGCTGTTGCGGTAATTTTCCGCTGTTAAAATCGATCTTTTTTAACACATCTTCTTCCGTCGCATCGAGCGGATTCATTTTTTCATGAACCGGAGGCGCGACATATGGATATCCCGGCAACAGCGTTCTGTGTCTATTAAGATGAGAGGGAATATGTTTAATACAATCCAGAATCACCATTTTTTCAGGGTCGACTAATAAGAGATTACTATGTCTTCCCATTAATTCGATAATTAAAAGTTTATGTTTCCAATCGCCTAATTCATTTCTCGATTTGATTTGAAAAGTGATAATCCGATCGAGTCCTTGCTGCTCGATTGCTTCAATTACGCCGCCTTCTACATGCTTGCGCAGAAGCATACAAAACATCGGTGGCTCTTTCGGATTCTCGTAGCTTTCTTCTGTCAATTGAACCCGGTGAAAACTGGGATGTGCAGAAAGCAAAAGCTTATGGGAAATCCCATTTCCTCTAATTTGTAAAATACATTCTAATTTATAGGGCTGATGAACCTTATGAATTCTTGCTCCAACTAAACGTTGAAGCTCATGAACCATGGCTCTTGTAAACAATCCATCAAAAGACATATAGATACTTCCTTTTATTTAGTAAGGCTTTTTTAAGCCCAAGTCTTGATATTTTCAGTAGCTAACGCAGTATTTAACGGACATGTGTTCCGCTATTTGTGACAAATAGGGTGATTTTCAAAATTATAGGACATAGGTTCCGCTATTTTAGCAAATAACAGCAATTTTCGGCTGATTTTCGATAAATAACGTATCGTATGTCCTATCGTATCCTCAAAATAGCCATTTTTATTAAAATAACGGATCCTATGTCCGATGCGAATACAAGTAATAAATGTAAAGAAGCAAATGTACAAACATACAGAGCGTAACCGCACACTTCCGCTTTCACAATTATTATAGCATTTTTTTGGACGAGTCTGAATAAGTATCCAAGAGAAGGACTACTCTTTTTCTGTTGAGGAGGGACGTGAGAAACTATATGAAATTTCATGAAATGCCAGTAGATGATCTTGAAAGAAGTCTTGCTACCAATTTTGAAAGAGGACTATCGAATGACGAGGTGAAAAAAAGAAGAAAGCAACACGGATATAACGAATTAGAAGAGGGAGAGAAACAGTCGGCCCTTCTCCTGTTTTTTAGCCAATTTAAAGATTTTATGGTATTGGTGCTTCTCGGAGCTACCCTAATATCAGGGCTGCTCGGTGAGTATGTCGATGCCATTGCGATTATGGCGATTGTGTTATTGAATGGATTCTTAGGATTTTTCCAAGAGAGAAAAGCCGAGAAATCGCTGCAGGCCCTGAAGGAGTTATCGGCTCCGCAAGTAATGGTACTGCGGGATGGCGACTGGATTAAAGTTCTGTCTAAAGAGATAGTTCCTGGAGATATTATTAGATTTGGTGCAGGGGATCGGATTGGAGCAGATACAAGACTGATTGAAGCGAAAAGTTTGGAGATAGAAGAATCCGCTTTGACTGGAGAGTCCGTTCCGGTTGAAAAAAATGTTGCACCGATTCGTGAATCGAAGCTATCGATTGGCGATATGTACAATATGGCGTTTATGGGCACATTGGTGACGAGAGGTTCTGGAGTTGGGGTAGTTGTTTCAACTGGAATGAAAACAGCGATGGGACAAATTGCCGATCTCCTCCAGTCGGCAGAATCAACAATGACGCCATTACAAAGACGGCTAGAAGAGCTAGGTAAAATTTTGATCTTGACTGCCCTGCTCTTGACTGCGCTTGTTGTAGTCGTTGGGATTATCCAGGGACATGATTTATATACGATGTTTTTTGCAGGGGTAAGCTTAGCTGTGGCAGCGATACCAGAAGGACTGCCCGCGATTGTCACAGTTGCATTGTCCCTTGGCGTTCAGAAAATGATTAAACGAAACGCAATTGTTCGTAAGCTTCCTGCGGTTGAAACTTTAGGCTGTGCATCCGTTATTTGTTCCGATAAAACAGGAACAATGACACAAAACAAAATGACCGTTACAAAACTATGGAGCGGCGGCAAAATGTGGGGAGTAAGCGGACAAGGGTATGAACCGGCTGGAGAATTCTTAGACGGTGATCGTTCTGTTCAGCCAAACAGTGAAAAATCATTTCAGCAGCTGTTAACCTTTGGGATGCTTTGTAATCATGCTGAACTAAAAAATGATGGGGACCATTATTATCTCGATGGCGATCCTACAGAAGGAGCTATGCTGGTTGCTGCAATGAAAGCAGGGTTAACCAGGAAAAGTCTCAAAACTCAATTTAAAATAGTCCATGAGTTTCCGTTTGATTCCGAGAGAAAAATGATGAGTGTGATTGTTGAAGACCGGAACGGGAAAAAATTTGTAGTAACTAAAGGGGCACCTGATGTACTTTTAAAAGTTAGTGATTCCATTCTGTACGACAATAAGCTTCAGTATTTATCAGAAGCATTGAGGAAAAATGTCGTACAAGCTATTGAATCAATGGCTGAACAGGCATTACGTACGATTGCAGTTGCTTTTAAACCGCTGCAAACGGGGACATACCCGCTTCATGAGATGGAGGCAGAGAAAGATTTAACGCTTGTCGGTTTACAGGGAATGATTGACCCGCCGCGGCCAGAAGTTAGAGAGGCAGTTAAACAATGTAAGAAGGCTGGTATCCAAACCGTCATGATTACAGGTGACCACGCGATCACAGCCAGAGCAATTGCGAAACAGCTTGGTCTGCTTACAAATCAAAGTCTAGTATTAGAGGGCTACCAATTAAATGATATGTCCGTTGAGGAACTTGAAGAAGTGGTGGAGAAGACAACGGTGTTTGCCCGGGTTTCTCCAGAACACAAACTTAAAATCGTAAAAGCATTCCAAAACCGTGGACATATTGTCGCGATGACAGGTGACGGTGTCAATGATGCTCCTGCAATCAAAGCAGCTGATATCGGTGTTGCCATGGGTATTACAGGAACTGATGTAGCGAAAGAGGCGTCTTCTCTAGTTCTCTTAGATGATAATTTCACAACGATTAAAGCAGCGATTGAAGAAGGCCGAAATATATATGAAAACATCCGTAAATTTATTCGCTATCTGTTAGCCTCCAATGTTGGAGAAATTTTGGTCATGCTTTTTGCGATGCTGCTAGCATTACCGCTTCCGCTAGTACCGATTCAAATTTTATGGGTGAACCTTGTAACAGACGGGTTACCAGCGATGGCGCTTGGTCTCGACCCATCCGAAGAAGATGTAATGAACCGGAAACCAAGACATCCAAAAGAAGGCGTTTTTGCTAGAGGCTTGGGCTGGAAGGTTGTTTCTAGAGGATTCTTAATTGGAATCGTTACGTTAATGGCCTTCATGATTGCCTACCAGGGTCAGACGGAAAACTTAAAGTATGCCCAAACCGTTGCTTTTGCAACATTAGTAATGGCGCAGCTAATCCATGTATTTGATTGCCGCAGCGATACTTCTGTATTTGCCAGGAATCCGTTTGAAAACAAATACCTCGTTGGAGCAGTAATTTCATCCCTGATTTTAATGCTGATTGTCATCTATTATCCACCGCTTCAAACCGTGTTCCATACAGTGGCGATTGATGTGAAAGATTGGCTTTTAATCACTGGTTTAGCTGCGATTCCTACGTTTGTTTGGATGGGATCACATTTTACAAGAAAATCAGTTTGATATATGGTATAATCCAAAAGGTAGTAGAACTTGTTCTATTACCTTTTTTCTATTCGCATCGATTCCAATATTTTGTTATCATAAATGGGTCGATTTTATGGTGAAAAAGGTTGTGAAGAGTATGATAAAGAGTATGACGGGATTCGGGAGCAGCACAAAAGAATCTGAATCCTTTCAAGTCACCGTTGAACTAAAAGCAGTGAATCATCGTTTTTGTGAAATAAACCTAAGAATCCCCCGTTCTTTTCTTCATATAGAGGATCAGATGAAGAAGAGAATTCAAGGCTTTATTCATCGCGGGCGGATCGAAGGCTTTATCAATATCGAGGGAGAAGGTCTCATCGCAAAGACTTTAAAGGTAGATTGGACGCTTTTAGATCAATATGTTCATGCACTCCATCAAGTGAAAAATCAATACTCGATCCCAGAAGAAGTCAGTCTTTCCCATGTTTTAAAACAGGAGGGAATTTTACAGTTACAAGAGACCGAAGATCATTCCCTAAAAGAAGTAGAGGAAATGCTTCTTTTATGTGCCGATGAAGCGGCCCAGGCGCTGCTTTCGATGAGAAGGCGTGAAGGGGGAGAATTGAAAAAGGTACTGATTCAATACATAGATGAACTAAAGCGTAGTTTTAAAAATCTTGAACAATTAGCACCAAAAGTTGTTCAACATTATAAAGAACGGCTTGAAAAGAAAGTGAAGGAACTTTATACGGGTCCAGTTGATGAAAATCGGCTATTACAAGAGGTCGTTATTTTTTCGGATAAGGCAGATATTAGTGAAGAAATAACAAGGTTAATGAGTCACTGCGGCCAATTTCTTCAGTCACTCGAATTGAATGAGCCTGTTGGGAGAAAGCTTGACTTTCTAATTCAAGAAATGAATCGAGAAGTTAACACAATCGGTTCAAAAGCAAATGACCAACAAATCGCTCAAAATGTGGTAGAATTGAAATCAATTCTTGAAAAAATGCGGGAACAAGTTCAAAATATCGAATAACAAGAATATTTGCTCATTATTCGGGCAAACTATTCTATTAGAATTAGGAGGGCCTATGGGGATACAATTAATTAATATCGGCTTTGGAAACATCGTATCTGCCAATCGATTAATCTCTATTGTTAGTCCTGAATCAGCTCCAATTAAGCGTTTAATACAAGATGCACGTGATCGGAATATGCTTATTGATGCTACATACGGAAGACGAACACGAGCAGTTTTGATTATGGATTCAGACCATGTAATTCTCTCAGCTGTTCAACCCGAAACTGTAGCAAGTCGATTGGTGGACAGAGATGAGATCGTGGATGAAGGGTAGGTACATTAGATGAAAGGCAAAAAAGGTCTATTAATCGTTTTATCAGGCCCATCTGGAGTTGGAAAAGGGACAGTAAGAAAAGCGATTTTTTCAAAAGAAGACACAGAATATGAATATTCCATATCGGTAACGACCAGAAAACCGCGTCAAGGCGAGATGGATGGAGTCGATTACTTTTTTAAATCTCGCGAAGAATTTGAAAGGATGATTGAACGCGGTGAGCTTTTAGAATATGCCGAATACGTCGGAAATTATTACGGCACGCCTGTTGATTATGTCCGAAAGACATTAGATGCAGGGAAGGATGTATTTTTAGAAATTGAAGTCCAGGGTGCAAAACAAGTAAGAGAAAAATTCCCGGAAGGACTGTTTATTTTTCTTGTTCCCCCAAGCCTTCGTGAGCTAAAGTCACGCATAACTGGACGCGGGA
This sequence comes from Bacillus oleivorans, assembly GCF_900207585.1. Lineage (GTDB taxonomy): Bacteria > Bacillota > Bacilli > Bacillales > JC228 > Bacillus_BF > Bacillus_BF oleivorans. Next base: position 111,139 of record NZ_OAOP01000007.1, read on the forward strand.
CGGAAACAGAAGAAATTATTCAAAATCGGATGCAGGCTGCCAAAGAAGAGCTATTATTAATGAATTTATATGATTATGTGGTCGTCAATGATAAAATAGAATCTGCATGCAATACCATAAATGCCATCGTTAAGGCCGAGCATTGCCGGCGTGAACGTGTAGAAAAAATATATAAAGAAATGTTAGGAGTGCATGAATAGCATGTTATATCCATCAATTGATTCGCTTTTACAAAAAATAGATTCAAAATACTCTTTAGTTACGATTGCTTCTAAAAGAGCACGCAAATTAAACCTGAATGAAGAACTGCCTTTGTTAGATAAGTATGTTTCACATAAAAGTGTAGGGAAAGCACTTGAAGAAATTTACAGCGGCGATTTAAAAATGGCAACTAAAGAGTAGGCACATCACAGGGTCTGACCCCGCAATTTTGACTTGTGGGATCAGACCCCTTTCATTCTTTCCTAAAGGGGTAGTCAAGATGATAAAAAAGAATATTCTCTTATGTGTTTCAGGCGGAATAGCGGTTTACAAAGGTGCTGCTTTGACGAGTAAGCTGACCCAGGCTGGTTTTAATGTAAGGGTCATTATGACGAAGAGTGCCCAGGAATTTGTAACGCCTCTTACCTTTCAGGCACTTTCCAGACAGGCCGTTTATACAGATACGTTTGCCGAAAAAGACCCTCAGGTTATTTCTCATATTGACTTAGCAGAATGGGCAGATCTTATCGTGGTGGCTCCGGCAACCGCAAACGTAATCGGAAAGATTGCAAATGGAATCGCTGATGATATGTTAACAACTACGCTTCTTGCTTCCACCGCACCGGTTTGGATTGCACCGGCGATGAATGTACATATGTATGAACATCCTGCCGTTCGAAGGAATATGGAAATCCTTAAAGACTATGGCTATTCCTTTGTGGAACCAAATGAAGGCTATTTGGCGTGCGGATATGTCGGAAAAGGCAGATTGGCAGAACCTGAAGAAATTGTAGAAAAAATTAAAGCCGCACTATTAGGCGAGGCTCAAAAAGACTTACCTTTAAAAGGAAGAAAGATTTTGGTAACCGCTGGTCCAACGAAAGAATTGATCGATCCCGTACGTTACTTAACGAATCGGTCCAGCGGGAAAATGGGCTATTCGATTGCAGAGGAAGCTTCCCGATTAGGTGCAGAGGTAACCTTAGTATCTGGTCCAGTCAGTCTGCCAGTCCCGGAAAAAGTGAACCTGGTTAGAGTAGAGTCTGCCGAAGAAATGTACAACGCGGTAATAGCGAGATTTGCGGAACAAGATGTAGTAATCAAGAGTGCGGCAGTAGCTGATTACCGGCCATCCACAGTGTTTGATCAGAAACTTAAGAAGCAGGAAAGCATCCTTACCTTTACGCTTGAAAAAACAAAGGATATTTTAAAAGAGTTAGGAAAAATGAAAACCCATCAAATCCTCGTTGGTTTTGCAGCTGAAACCAACGATGTAGAAGTATATGCAATGAAAAAATTAAAGGAAAAGAACCTTGATTTGATCGTAGCTAATGATGTCACGGAAACAGGAGCAGGGTTTGAAGGGGATACAAACATTGTAACTCTGCTAGATTCGAATGGCCACAGAGAGTCCCTGCCGATTCTTTCTAAAAACAAAGTGGCTCAGAAGATATTGGAGAAAGTGATAGAGCTCTTAAAAGGTAGGTGATCCAAGTGAAAGTAGCGAAGGTCATTGTCGACGTCCCAGCTGCTCAAACAGACCATACATTTTCCTATCGATTCCCAGAAGTATGGGTAGACCTGATCGTTCCAGGAATCAGGGTCGTTGTCCCATTTGGACCAAGAAAGATTCAAGGAATTGTGGTAGAAACTTTAACAGAAGAAGACGAAAATTTATCTACTAAACTAAAAAGTATTGAAGAACCCCTTGACCTGACGCCAGTCTTTACACCGGAACTTCTTCAATTAGCTGCCTGGTTATCAGAGGAAACCCTTTGTTTTCAGGTTGCAGCGTTACAGGCAATGCTTCCCGCAGCAATGAAAGCCAAGTATCAAAAAAAGATCGTGTACAACGAGATGGAGATCCCGGAAGAGCTGCAGGAGCTTTTTAAGAATCGGAAGGAAGCAAGCTGGGAAAGAGCGATGGAATTAAACATAGTTCCCTTGCTCCAAAAAAAAGCTAAAACGCATGAGCTTGATATCGTGTATGAAGTAAAAGAAAAAAATAGGAAAAAGAAAGTGAAAATGATCCGTTCCAAAGCAGGTAAAGAAAAGCTGCAGGAACTGATTATTACTTTGCCCCCTCAAGCGAGCAAACAAAAAGAATTGCTTCAATTTTTTCTGACCCGTAATGAAAGTGTTACGCTGCAGGAATTAAAAGAATACGGATTCAGTTCACAATCGATTCGTTCTTTAGTAGAAAAAGACGTTCTCGAAGAACAAAGTGTTGAAGTATATCGGGACCCATTCGAACATAAAACATTTGAACCGACTGAACCTTTACCTTTAACAGATGAACAGCAAGCAGCGATTGCACCGATTCTCCAGGCTGTAGAGGAGAATAAATTTGAAACGTTTCTATTATATGGGGTAACTGGGAGCGGAAAGACAGAAGTCTATTTGCAAACGATTCAGGAGGTATTAAAACAAGGAAAAGAGGCAATCGTCCTCGTTCCTGAAATTTCCTTAACTCCCCAGATTGTCGCCCGGTTTAAGGGGCGGTTTGGCGATCAGGTCGCTGTTTTACATAGCGGACTTTCGATTGGCGAAAAATATGATGAGTGGAGAAAGATTCATAGAAAAGAAGTAAAAGTAGCAGTAGGCGCACGATCCGCGATCTTTGCACCTTTTGACAATCTCGGTGTCATTATTATTGATGAGGAGCATGAAAGCAGTTATAAACAGGAGGAAAATCCTCGTTATCATGCAAGGGATGTAGCAAAAAAACGCGGAGCTTATCATCAATGCCCCATTATTTTAGGAAGTGCGACACCATCACTCGAATCGTTTGCAAGAGCGCAAAAAGGGGTGTATACCTTATTGCAGCTCACCAAACGCATGAACAATCGCGATCTTCCTTCAGTTGAGATTGTTGATATGCGCAATGAATTGCGGGATGGGAATCGCTCGATGTTTTCAAAAAAACTGGTAGAGCTTCTGCAAGACCGTTTAGATAAACATGAGCAAACGGTCTTATTTTTAAATAAAAGAGGGTATTCTTCATTTGTCATGTGCCGTGATTGCGGATACGTCATGAATTGCCCGTATTGTGATTTATCAATGACTTATCATCGCGCTACATCCGACATGAAATGCCATTACTGCGGCTACCATTCCCATGTGCCGGCTACCTGTCCAGAATGCTCAAGCAAACATATCCGCTATTTTGGTACCGGTACGCAAAAGGTAGAAGAGGAATTGGGACGATTGTTTCCTGAGGCCAGAGTAATCCGAATGGATGTCGATACAACCGGGAGAAAAGGGGCACATGAAAAATTGTTATCGGCATTTGAACGGGGAGAAGCAGATATATTATTAGGAACTCAGATGATTGCTAAGGGACTTGATTTTCCGAATATTACATTGGTGGGTGTGTTAACGGCTGATACGATGCTTCATCTTCCAGACTTCCGCGCATCCGAAAGAACATTTCAGCTTCTTACCCAAGTAAGCGGCAGGGCGGGCCGGCATGACAAGCCAGGAGAAGTGATTATTCAAACGTACACGCCTGAGCACTATAGTATCCTTTTGAGCGGAAAACAGGACTTTCTGGAGTTTTATCAAAGAGAAATGATGACAAGGAAGCAGTTTCAATATCCTCCATTTTATTATTTAGCACTTATCCATATTAGTCATGAAGATGTATTAAAAACGGCAAGTATTGCTGAAAATATCTCACATTATTTACAAAAACATTTAAGCTCCTCGAGTATTATCTTAGGTCCTGTGGCTTCTCCTATTGCCAGGATCAATAATAGATATCGATATCAATGTCTGATAAAATACAAACGGGAACCAGAACTTATGTATCATTTAAAGAAAATAGTGCATCAATTTCAGGAAGATACACGAAAAAATGGGGTGTATGTATCAGTAGACGTACAGCCTTATGTACTTATGTAGAAGTAGGTGAACAATTTTTGACTGTCAAACCGATTATCATGCATCCAAACCCGTTACTTGAGCAGAAATGTAAACGGGTAGATAAATTTGATTCAAAGCTGCAACGATTAATCCGAAATATGTTTGATACGATGTATGAAGCCGATGGAGTTGGCCTGGCAGGTCCGCAAATCGGTGTATTAGAACAAATAGCTGTCGTAGATGCTGATGAAGAAATAGGGCCAATCGTACTTATAAATCCTGAAATCTACGACCAAACTGGAGAAGAACTGGGAGTCGAGGGCTGTCTAAGTATTCCTTCAGTATATGGAGAAGTACTCCGATCTGAATCGATAAAAGTAAAGGCTGTTGATGTAAAAGGACGTCCATTTGATTTGAATGCTTCAGGCTTTGTAGCAAGAGCGATCCAGCATGAAATCGACCATCTTCAAGGGATTCTTTTTACATCGAAAGTCGTTCGGTATGTGAAGGAAGAAGAGTTAGAAGAGTTAGTAGAGGAGGGTAACGAATGACTAGAATCGTTTTTATGGGGACACCAGATTTTTCTGTGCCAGTTTTAGAAAAGTTACTGGAACACAATTATCAGGTAGTTGGCGTGGTTACCCAGCCAGACCGGCCAGTTGGCCGTAAAAAAGTGTTAACTCCACCTCCTGTAAAAATCGCTGCAGAGAAGCATGGGATACCGGTCTACCAGCCAGAAAAAATACGGGCAGAGTATCACGATATTTTAAACCTTGAACCTGATTTAATTGTAACGGCAGCATATGGCCAAATCGTCCCAAATGAAGTCCTCGAATATCCTTCATATGGCTGTATCAATGTACATGCTTCTTTACTTCCAGAGTTAAGAGGCGGAGCACCGATTCATTATGCGATATTGCAGGGTAAAGAAAAAACCGGTGTAACCATTATGTATATGGCTGAAAAACTGGATGCCGGTGATATGATTGCAAAGATAGAAGTGCCAATTTTAGAGACTGACCATGTCGGGACCCTTCACGATAAATTAAGTGAGGCAGGTGCTAACCTTTTAGCTGAAACGATTCCTTCTATTATAAATAGGACGGCAGAGGTGACTCCTCAAGACCATACAAAAGCGACATTTGCTCCTAATATAAAACGAGAGCAAGAAGAGATTGACTGGAGCCGGTCTGGGGAAGACATCTATAACCATATCCGCGGTCTCTATCCATGGCCTGTGGCATTTACAATTTTTCACGGAGAAGTCTGGAAAATATGGTGGGGAGAAAAAGTACATAACTTGGAATCCAATGATCATTCAGGGACTATCTTAGCAATCGAAGCAAATGGAATTGTTGTGAAAACAGGAAATGAAACCGCAATTAGGATAACAGAACTGCAAGTTTCTGGTAAAAAGAGAATGTCTGCATCTGAATTTTTAAGAGGAATCGCGGATAAATTAGCAATCGGAATGAGGCTAGGAAGAGAACATGACTAAACCGAATGTTCGTTTCGCTTGTTTAAATCTGCTGACAACTATTGATAAAGAACAAGCTTACAGTAATATTGTGCTGCAGCGGGAATTAGACAAAGGCGACTATTCAGCGAAAGATAAAGCATTGCTTACCGAAATTTTATATGGGACGCTCCAGCGGAAATTAAGCTTAGACTTCTTTTTAGAACCTTTTATTAAAGGGAAAAAAGTGAAAGGCTGGGTCCGCTGGCTCCTGCGTCTAACTTTGTACCAGATTGTCTTTTTAGATAAGATTCCGGAAAGAGCTGCAATTTATGAAGCAGTTGAAATTGCAAAGAAAAGAGGAAACAAATCCATTGCAGGATTTGTAAACGGGGTTTTGCGATCGGTTGGACGGGAAGGGATCAGGGATATCAAAAGTATTGAAGACCCTGTACAGAGACTCGCGATTGAAACAAGTCATCCGGTATGGCTTGTGAAAAGATGGATTGCTCAGTGGGGGATGGAAGAAACCGAGAAAATGTGCCGGGAAAATTTAATGGCTCCTGTTCAAACGGCACGGGTTAACCTTAATCGGGTTTCCCGTGAAGATGCTCTTCAAAAACTGAAAGAAGAAGGCTTTGCGGCTGAACCAAGCCCGCTGCTAAAAGAAGCGATCCGTATGGTCAAAGGGTCCATTGTAAAAAGTACTCTGTTTCAAGAAGGCTATGTCACGATCCAGGACGAAAGTTCGATGCTGCCCGCGTATGCTCTTGGCGTAGAAGACAATATGATTATTTTAGATGCCTGTGCAGCACCTGGCGGGAAAACCACCCATATTGCGGAAAAACTTCATCAGACAGGGAAGGTTCATTCTTTTGATATCCACGATCATAAAGTACAGCTAATCAAAGATAATGTAAATCGGCTTCAATTAAAAAATGTTGAGGCTGAGCAAGGGGATAGCAGGCAAATTCAAAATCGATTTGCCGATCAAACATTTGATCGAATTTTAGTGGATGCACCTTGTTCAGGATTTGGGGTTCTGAAACGAAAGCCAGAAGCGAAATACGAAAAAGAAGAAAAAGATATCCTTCAGCTGCAAAAAGTTCAATTAGAAATTTTAAACGCAGTTGCGCAACTTTTAAAACAAAATGGTATTCTAGTCTATAGTACTTGTACAATAGATATGGATGAAAACCACGAAACAGTAAGAGCATTTCTACAAAGTCAATCAGATTATGTTCTAGATGAATCAGTTAAAAGCAGAGTTCCGGATGCATTCCAGCCTTTTGTAAAAGAAGGCGAGCTTCAGTTACTCCCTCATACATTGAACACAGATGGATTTTTTGTAGCAGCATTTAGAAGAAGGTGAGACCATGGAACAGCAAACAGTTGAAAAAAAGAAAAAGGCTGGAATCAATCCTAAGCCCGAAAAACCATCGATTTATTCTCTTCCCTTTAATGAACTAAAAATATGGGTACAAGAACAAGGAGAAAAATCATTTCGTGCCGAACAATTATACGATTGGCTTTATCTCAAAAGGGTAGATGATTTCGATGAGATGACGAATCTGCCTAAATCGTTTAGAGAAAGGCTGCATGCTTCATTTACGTTGACAAGTTTAAAAACGATTATCCAACAGACATCAAAGGATGGAACGATTAAATTTTTATTTGAATTACAGGATGGATATTCGATTGAAACGGTCTTAATGAGACATGAATACGGAAATTCAATCTGTGTCACTACTCAAGTGGGCTGCCGCATTGGCTGTACGTTTTGTGCGTCGACGTTAGGCGGCTTGAAAAGGAATCTCGAAGCTGGCGAAATTGTTTCCCAGGTTCTAAAGGTGCAAAAAGCTTTAGATGCAACGAATGAACGGGTAAGTCATGTTGTGGTGATGGGAATTGGCGAGCCATTTGATAACTATGAGTCTCTTCTCTCTTTCCTAAAGGTCATTAACGAGGATAAAGGACTTAACATTGGTGCCAGACATATAACCGTTTCTACTTCAGGAATTATTCCCAAAATATATCAATTTGCAGATGAGAATTTACAAATCAATTTTGCCATCTCTCTGCACGCACCTAATACAGACTTAAGGTCTAAGTTAATGCCAATCAATCGTGCTTATAAATTGCCTGATTTGATGGAAGCAATTAAGTATTATATTAATAAAACCGGAAGACGAGTCAGTTTTGAATATGGGCTATTTGGCGGAGAAAATGATCAGGTTGAACATGCTGAAGAATTAGCAGCATTAGTTAAAGGAATTAAATGTCATATTAACTTAATTCCTGTAAACTATGTACCAGAAAGAAATTATGTTCGAACACCGAAAGAACAAATCTTTCAATTTGAAAAAGTCCTAAAAAATCATGGAATCAACGTTACCATTCGAAGAGAACAAGGACATGATATTGACGCAGCATGTGGACAGTTACGAGCGAAGGAGCGTAAAGAAGAGACGAGGTGAAGGGATGAAAGCGGTATTTAAAACGGACCGTGGACGTGTAAGGCCTCATAACGAAGACAATGGGGGAGTATTTGCAGCGGGGAACAACCTCCTTTTAGCTGTAGTAGCTGATGGGATGGGAGGTCATCGTGCAGGTGATGTAGCCAGTAAAATGGCAGTTCAGCGGCTGCGGGAACTTTGGGAAGAGTCAGTCATTGATTCTCATCCTGAAGAAGCCGAAAAATGGTTAATTGATGCCATTCAAACCGTAAACAGGCATTTATATAAACACGCGAATCAGAATGAAGAGTGTCAAGGGATGGGGACAACAATGGTTGCTGCAGTTTGCAATGACTCTTTTGCTACTGTAGCCAACATCGGTGACAGCAGATGTTATATATTCAATGAATTAGGTTTCTCGCAGTTTACAGAAGACCATTCCTTAGTAAATGAACTTGTTCGGACCGGGCAAATTTCCAAACAGGATGCAGAACATCACCCAAGAAGAAATGTAATTTTCAGATCTCTGGGAACTGAAGAAAAGGTAGTCGTAGATGTGAAAACAATTACCTTTGAACAAGGTGATTATTTATTATTATGTTCTGACGGCCTTTCTGATAAGGTGTCCGATCTAAATTTAAAACAGGCGCTGGAATCTCACGAAATGCTGGAAGAGCAAGCTGAACAGCTAATTACACTGGCTAATGAAAACGGCGGGGAAGACAATATAACCATTATCATTGTGAAAAATGACGAAGAAGACTTACGGAGCGGGGAACTATCATGATTATCGGAAAACGAATAAGCGGTCGTTATAAAATCATCCAGATGATTGGCGGCGGAGGCATGGCTAATGTTTATTTAGCTCATGACATGATTTTAGATCGCGATGTAGCCATTAAAATCTTGAGGATGGACTTTTCAGATAATGAGAATTTTATACGCCGTTTTCATAGAGAAGCTCAGTCAGCTACGAGTCTAGCTCATCCTAATATTGTCAGTATTTATGACGTAGGCGAAGAGGACGACATCTATTATATTGTGATGGAATATGTTGAAGGGATGACCTTAAAGCAATATATTCAGCTGCATTCTCCATTATCAGTTCATAAAGTCATAGAAATTATGGAACAATTAGCTTCTGCGATTGCCCATGCGCATCAGAATCATATTGTTCACCGTGATATTAAGCCTCAAAATATATTAATAGACAAACACGATGTTGTGAAAATAACGGACTTTGGCATTGCCATGGCTATAAGTGCAACGGCTATTACCCAAACAAACTCAGTACTGGGAACTGTTCATTATCTGTCTCCAGAGCAGGCAAGAGGCGGGATGGCCAATAAAAAATCGGATATATATTCTCTGGGGATTGTGATGTTTGAATTACTGACAGGAAGACTGCCGTTTTCAGGGGAATCAGCTGTTTCGATTGCATTAAAACATTTGCAAAATGAAACACCATCCGTTAAGGGTTTGAATCCGAATATTCCCCAAAGTGTGGAAAATATAGTGTTAAAGGCAACAGCAAAAGACCCTTTCCATCGGTATGAATCGGCTGAAGAGTTAGCGGATGATCTAAAAACCGCTTTAGACCCTGACAGAATGAATGAAAAACCTTTTATTGTGCCTAAAGACGGGGAAACAACGAAAGCAATTCCCATTTTAAAAAATAATAAACAGATTACTAACATGGATGAAACCATTCCCCGGAATGATCGGAGTCCGCAAAATCCTCAAAAGGAGCCAGTTAAGAAAAAGAAAAAATGGCCATGGGTGCTTGGTATTACTTTATTCTTTTTACTTGTAGGGGGCTTGCTGGCCTATGCAATTCTCCCAGGAATGTTAGCACCCGATCTAATCGAGGTTCCAGAAGTCTCAGAAAAAACCGTCAGTGAAGCTATGAATGAGCTTGTTTCAGCGGGCTTTAAAATTGGTGAAACTGAGGAGATTCATGATGAAACGATTGAGGAAGGTTTAGTTGTTAAGACCGATCCGCGTGCTGGTACAAAGTTGAAAAAAGGTTCAGAGATTATTATTTACGAGAGTTTGGGAAAAGAAACCTATAAGCTACCAGACTATGTCGGAAAGCAATATGAAAGTGTTCGTCAAGTGTTAGAGGACAAAGGATTCGAAGATGAAGATATTGAGGTTATCGAAGAATTTTCTGATCAGCTGGAAGGGACCATCATTGACCAGGAACCTCGTGCAGATGAAGAAGTCATCCCTGGAGAAACTATTCTTTTTTTTACTGTAAGTAAAGGTCCCGAAAAAATAGAATTAAAGGATTTCACGGGCTACTCTCAAACAGAGCTTACAACCTACGCCAATACTCATGAGCTTATTTTAAACATAACAGAAGAGTTTGATGATGAAATTCCACAAGGGGAAGTCATTTCACAAGATCCAAAGCCAGGCACAATGGTTGAGAAGGGTACGACAATAAATGTAGTAATTTCCAAAGGGAAAGAAGAAATTCCGCCTAAAGAAGAAACGGTTGAGGTCACGATTTCATATAAGGTGGACGAAGAAAATCAAACCAATGAACCGCAGCTTGTGCAAATATATATCGAAGATATGAATCATAATATTACGGAACTCGCTGAAGAATTTGAAATTACAAAAGACACGCCACATAAGATTACTTTACTTATTCCGTATGGAGGAAAAGCAGTATACCAAATTAGAAGAGATAATGAAGTCATTTTAGAAGAAACCCGTGAGTATCCGGCTGAATAAAAATAATAGGAGTGATGCTATGCCTGAAGGTAAGATCATGAAAGCGTTAAGCGGATTTTATTATGTCGCTAGTGATGATAAAATCTATCAATGCAGGGGTCGGGGAGTGTTTAGAAAGAATAAGGTGACTCCTTTAGTTGGTGATATGGTCGAATTCCAGGCTGAAAATGAGTTGGAGGGCTATATTTTAGATGTGAAGGAACGAAAAAATGAATTAGTACGTCCTCCTATTTCAAATGTGGATCAGGCTATAATTACATTTTCATGTTTAGAGCCAAGTTTTAATTCTGTTTTGCTGGACCGGTTCCTAGTGTTAATTGAATCAAAACAGATTCATCCTGTAATATGTATTACCAAAATCGATTTAGTCGATAAAAGCACCCAGCAAGAACTTGACCAATATGCAGAGGATTACCGGAAAATAGGGTATGATTGGATTGTCACATCTTCTAAAGAAAAATTAGGACTAGATCAATTGACCCCTTATTTAAAAGAGAAGACAAGTGTGGTGGCAGGACAATCGGGTGTAGGAAAATCATCGCTTCTGAATGCGATTAATCCAAAACTGGAACTAAAAACGAATGATATCTCTGCCCATTTAGGCAGAGGGAAGCATACAACCCGACATGTCGAACTGCTTTCCATTGCGGAGGGGTTCGTAGCAGACACTCCAGGTTTTAGTTCGCTCGAGTTTGATGAAATCGAACTGGATGAGCTCTCATCATGCTTTCCAGAATTCTTGTCAGCGAGTGAATCCTGTAAATTTAGAGGCTGCCATCATATGAATGAGCCAAAATGTGCAGTTAAGCTAGGGGTTGAACAAGGAGATATCCCTTCCTATCGATATCAGCACTACCTATCCTTTTACCAGGAAATCAAAGATAGAAAGCCGAGGTACTAGCCATGAATGCGATCAAAGTAGCTCCTTCGATTCTTTCAGCTGATTTTGCCAGGCTGGGTGAAGAAGTAAAAGCACTGGAAAACTTGGGAGCGGATTGGATTCATGTGGATGTCATGGATGGCCATTTTGTTCCAAATATAACAATGGGCCCTCTTGTAGTGGAAGCCCTTAAGCCGATTACAAAGCTTCCATTAGACGTACATCTCATGATCGAGCATCCAGAAAGCTTTTTAGAGCAATTTGTTCGGGCCGGAGCTGATTCCATTTCCGTGCATGTCGAGACTTGTACCCATCTTCACAGGGTAGTCCAATCAATCAATCAACTCGGCGTAAAAAGCGGGGTTGTTTTAAATCCGGCAACCCCTATCGAAATGATTCAGCATGTAATCGATGAGGTTGATTTTGTCTTATTAATGACAGTTAATCCGGGGTTTGGGGGACAGCCATTTATCCATCAGGTTTTGCCAAAAATTAAAAAACTGCGTGATCTGGCTCATTCAATCGGGAAAGAGCTGGATATTGAGGTGGATGGCGGCATTACCGAAGAGACTGCCCAGCTGTGCCGGGATGCGGGTGCCACTATTTTGGTTGCAGGGTCCGCCATTTTTGGGGCAAACGATCGCCGAGCAGCCATTCATGCAATTCGAGGAGAAACGTCAGCCATTAGCTGATGTTTTTCTATTTTTAAAATCAATCTGTTATCATAATGATTGTTGTTTTTATATAATTAAATTTTAACGGAAGAACCGCTCATTCAGACACGGCTGGCTTTGAATTTATCAAACCTGTCCAAATACGCGCTTGATTCGGACACGCCTGGCTTTGAAATGAGTAAACCTGTCCGAATACGTGCTTGATTCGGACTCGATTGACCTTGAATTCATTAAATCTGTCCGAATTCACCCCTACGATGGACACAAATTCGTATTAAGATTAAAAAGGTTTACGAAACGAGTTTAGTTAAAAATTACAAGGGAGGTGGCTCCTTTGAAGCTTGCGATCATGGCTGGCGGGCCGATTGATCATATTCCCGAAAAAGAAGAATTAAGGAATCTTCCAAAAGATACAAAATGGATTGGAATAGACCGGGGTGTGTTAACTTTATTTAATTACGGTATTTTTCCTGAAATAGCAGTTGGGGATTTTGATTCTGTCCAAGAGGAAGAAATGAAGCTAATTGACCAAAATGTACGTTATATCGAAACGGCCCAACCTGAAAAAGATGAAACCGATATGGAGCTTGCCCTAAATTGGGCAATCCAACAAAATCCTTCTTCCCTCTATATATTTGGAGCAACCGGGAAAAGACAAGACCATCAAATCGCTAATATGTATTTGCTTATAAAAATATTAGAGAAGCTTCCGCAGTGCCAGACGGAAATAAGGGACCGATGGAATCAAATTTCATTGTATAAACCCGGAACCTATCAGGTCGAACAAACAGATTTTACGTATATTTCATTCATCCCAATCTCAGAAGATATTCTTTCTCTCACACTTATAGGATTTAAATATGAACTAAAAAATAGGCATATTTCTTTTGGATCTACATTATGTATAAGTAATGAACTCATTGAACCTATTGGTACTTTTTCTTTTAATAATGGCATATTAATGATGATAAGGAGTAAGGATTAAATTCCTCTTACATTTGGGTGGATGTGTACCCAAATGTGATTACTGGAATAAGATGTGGGTAAGGGAATTGAAGTGCGAGTTGATGAGGAGGGACTTATCATGAAATTTTACACGATTAAGCTTCCGAAGTTTCTTGGCGGAATCATTAGAGCAATGCTGGGAACCTTCAAGAAAAATTAAAGATCGGGTTGGCATTGATAAAATATGGCCTTAAGTTCGATAAAGTCTGCTGCATGAATATCAGAAAATAAAAACCCCCTTGCAAACTTGCGAGGGGGTTTTACCTTATAAGCATTAAACGCGTTCTACTTTGCCTGATTTTAATGCACGAGCAGAAACATATACCTTTTTAGGTTTTCCGTTAACTAGGATACGAACCTTTTGTAAATTCGCGCCCCATTTACGTTTGTTTGCGTTCATAGCATGTGAACGAGCATTGCCGAAGCTCGCCTTTTTACCTGTTACTACACATTTTTTTGGCATAATTATTCCCTCCCTATATCAAGATGACATGAGTACAAGTCATTCAATTTTTCACAGTATGGAGATACTAATATAATTTATCACAATGGTGCAGGCATTTCAACAGGAAGCTTTAAAGAAAAATTACTTGACATATAACCTAGTTCATTGGCTAAATAGAAAATGATGTTATAACCCAATAATATCGTGTTTTCTTTATTTGTCTTTTATTACATTGGGTATTATAGTAAAATGAGTGTAACCAAGCAGTAATGACGAAGGGGGCGTAAACATGTCCATTGAGTTAAAAACGAAGTACGGTCATATCGATATATCCAACGAAGTCATTGCTACAATTGCAGGAGGAGCTGCAGTTGACTGCTATGGAATTGTTGGAATGGCTTCTAAAAAGCAATTAAAAGATGGGATCGCAGAAATTTTAAAAAAGGAAAATTTCGCGAAGGGAATCGTCGTGAGACAAGAAGGCGATCAAGTACATATTGATATGTATATTATAGTTAGCTACGGTACTAAAATTTCGGAAGTAGCACATAACGTACAAACAAAGGTGAAGTATACATTGAATAAAACGGTAGGACTTGAAGTCGACTCCGTTAATATCTTCGTGCAAGGTGTGCGCGTTTTGAACCCGTAGTGAGGAGGAAGTTTTTGTGACAATTAAGGTGTTAGACGGATTAAGGTTTGCTGAAATGATCAGGCAAGGTGCAAATCATTTATCCACAAACGCTAAAGCAGTTGATGCATTAAATGTGTTCCCGGTACCTGATGGGGATACGGGGACTAACATGAATTTATCGATGACTTCAGGCGCTAAAGAAGTCAAAAATAACACCCAAGCACATATTGGCAAAGTAGGTCAGGCTTTGTCTAAAGGCTTACTCATGGGTGCAAGAGGGAATTCAGGTGTGATTCTTTCCCAATTATTCAGAGGCTTTTCTAAGGCGATTGAGCAGAAGGAAACCATTACTGCTCGAGATTTTTCGCATGCTCTTGAAGCTGGTGTAGAAACCGCTTACAAGGCGGTTATGAAGCCTGTTGAAGGAACGATCCTTACCGTTGCAAAAGATGCTGCCAAAAAAGCAGTCGAAACAGCCAAAACGGAAACAGACCTGATTAAAGTTATGGAAGCAGTAGTCAAGGAAGCAAAAGCTTCATTAGCGCGCACTCCTGATTTACTGCCTGTTTTAAAAGAAGTTGGCGTTGTAGACAGCGGCGGTCAAGGTCTTGTTTATGTGTATGAAGGCTTCTTAGCAGAGCTTAAAGGCGAAAAGCTGTCTGATACGCCGGTCGAACCGTCAATGAATGAATTGGTAGAGCTCGAACATCATAAAAGTGTTCAAAGCCATATTTCTACTGAAGATATTGAATTTGGTTATTGTACGGAATTCATGGTGCGCTTTGAAGAGGATAAAGTAAAAGCCCATCCGTTTAAAGAAGACCAATTCCGATTAGATCTAAGCCGCCACGGGGATTCCCTTCTAGTTATCGCAGATGATGAAATTGTGAAGGTTCACGTCCATGCTGAGCATCCTGGAGAAGTATTATCTTATGCCCAGCGGTATGGAAATCTTATCAATATTAAAATAGAAAATATGAGAGAGCAGCATTCAAATATTGTTGGGAATCAAACATCTCCAGCAAAGCCTGAAGCCAAAAAAGAAAAAATCGATTTCGGAATTGTAACAGTGGCAATGGGATCTGGAATCTCTGAGCTCTTTAGAAGTATTGGAGCACACGCCGTTATTGAAGGCGGCCAAACGATGAACCCGAGTACCGAGGATATTGTTAAAGCTATTCAAGAAGTTAATGCAAAACAAGTAATCATTTTGCCAAATAATAAAAACATCGTCCTAGCCGCTGAACAAGCGGCAGAGGTTGTTGATATTCCGGTTGAAGTCGTTAAAACCAAAACTGTTCCGCAAGGATTATCTGCTTTGCTTGCTTTCAACCCTACTGTCTCATTGGAAGAAAACAAGATCAATATGGAAGAAGCAACAGAACACGTAAAAACTGGACAAGTGACGCATTCAGTCCGAGATACAGTCATCGACGGTCTTGAGTTAAAGACAGGAGATTTCATGGGGATTGCAGATGGAAGCATAAAAGTAAAATCTTCCGAAAAACAGGAAGCAGCCATTCAGCTTTTAAAAGAGATGATGGATGAGGACTCTGAAATTTTAACGATCCTAGTTGGGGAAGAGGCAACTGATGAAGAGGTTGACCAAGTCGTTCAGTTTGCAGAAGAACATTTTGAAGATGTAGAAATTGAAGTTCATCAGGGCAATCAGCCGTTATATCCATTTATTTTTTCAATAGAATAAGAAAAGCGGAATCGCCTTGAACAGGCCTGATTGGTGCCGGAGCCTCCGGCGAAGAAGCTTTTTTTTGCTTCTGCAGGAGGAGGCGAAGCGCTCGAGCGTCGCACGCGATGGAGCTAGACATCTAACAAGGTTCAGAAATTTACATTCTATATATAAAAGACAGAATAGAAGGGGAAGCCCTTCTATTCCGTCTGTAATGGGATATTTTTCACGATATTTTACGAATTATGCAGTAAAACCAGAACTATCGTTTGTTTGAAAAAATATGATAATAGTAGGATAACCGTGTTACAATGAAATGAATTAATTGGTTTTGTTCTTTAAGTATAAAATTTTAGCAAAGAAGTAAATTCGACGGAGTGAAAATTTTTAGGAATAAGGTACGGACGGGCAGGAGACATGAGTCGGGCTATACATCCGGACGTGGCGTTTCGAGCGTGATAAGTGCAACTGCGTCTCTGTCTTCGTCTTTGGCAAGGCTCGCTAATCGACGAGTTTTCTTTATCAGTCTTACAGGGGAATGGGGGAGAAAGAATGAAATACAAAAGTGTTTTTGATATCATTGGACCTGTTATGATAGGGCCATCTAGCTCACATACAGCTGGAGCTGCCAGAATCGGCAGAATGGCCAGAAGTTTATTTGGCCGTGAGCCTAAATGGGTAAATATTTATTTATATGGATCTTTTGCTCAAACCTATAAAGGTCATGGAACAGATGTGGCGATTGTAGGAGGATTGCTAGATTTCGATACCTTTGATGAACGGATTATTGAATCAATAAAAATAGCAGAGCATAACGGGATGGAAATCAAGTTTATCGAAGAAGAGGCAATCATGGATCATCCAAATACAGCAAAAATCCATCTTGGGGACGATGAAGGGGAATTAGAGATTGTGGGAATTTCGATTGGCGGCGGCAAAATCGAGATTACTGAAATAAATGGATTCGACCTAAGAATAACAGGGCACGATCCCGCCATTATCGTTTTGCATCATGACCGATTCGGTGTGATTGCAAACGTATCTAATGTTCTCGCAAGGCATGAAATCAATATTGGCCATATGGATGTTTCACGAAAAGAAAAAGGGAAGCTAGCCTTAATGACGATTGAAGTGGATCAATTCATAGAGGACCCTGTTCTTGATGAAATATCTAAGCTTCCCAACGTCTTGAAAGTCACTAGAATTGTGGACTAACACATAAAAGGAAATAGCGTGCATCTCATAATTTTATACTTTCACTAAGTGAAAAAAAGGGGGTTCATACCTTGTTATTTAGAAACGTTGCTGAATTAGTTAATCTCGCTGAATCTGAAAATAAAAAGATCAGTGATATCATGATTGAACAAGAATTGCTTGTGACGAGAAGATCTCGTGAAGAAATTATAGAACAAATGGAAAAGAATCTTGAAGTGATGGAACGTTCCGTTGAAAGAGGCCTAGAGGGTGTTAAGTCCCATTCAGGTCTTACGGGTGGCGATGCAGTTCTTATTCAAGAATATATTAAAAAGGGAAAAACATTAACAGGGGCAACTATTTTAGACGCAGTCAGCAAAGCGGTTGCAACCAATGAAGTAAATGCTGCGATGGGTGTCATTTGTGCAACTCCGACTGCAGGTTCAGCAGGCGTAGTTCCGGGCACACTATTTGCTGTAAAAGAGAAGTTAAACCCTACGCGGGAAGAAATGGTTCGTTTTCTATTTACATCTGGAGCGTTTGGTTTTGTGGTTGCGAATAACGCGTCGATATCAGGCGCTGCTGGAGGATGCCAAGCAGAAGTTGGATCAGCATCCGGAATGGCTGCCGCAGCTATCGTAGAAATGGCTGGGGGCACACCGAGTCAGTGTGCAGAAGCGATGGCGATCACTTTAAAAAACATGCTTGGTCTTGTTTGTGATCCGGTGGCTGGTTTGGTGGAAGTTCCATGTGTTAAAAGAAATGCCATGGGTGCAGCCAATGCGATGGTTGCTGCAGATATGGCACTGGCAGGTGTTACAAGCAGAATTCCGTGTGATGAAGTGATTGATGCCATGTTCAGAATTGGCCAAATGATGCCATATGCATTGAAAGAAACTGCACAAGGAGGATTGGCAGCGACACCAACAGGAAAAGAGCTAGAAGCGAAAATCTTTGGTAGCGCTCGCACTAACCGTGACTAATCATTTACTCATTCCTGTGACCGAAGTAAAGGGAATAGGCGAAAAGATTGAAGCCCAGCTTAATGAGCTGGGTATTTTAACCGTTCAGGATTTAATTGAATACCCGCCTTACCGTTATGAGGATTACCGCTTGCGGAACCTGACAGATGTTCGACATGATGAAAGGGTGACGGTACAGGGGAAAATCCATAGTGAACCTTCGGTGATGTATTTTGGCAGAAGAAAATCGAGACTCTTGGTTCGGCTTTTGGCTGGGAATATCTTGATTAAAGTAGTTTTTTTTAATCAGCCCTACCTGAAAAAAAAACTCGAGGTGAATCAGCTGATTACCGTAACGGGGAAATGGGATCAGCACCGGCAAACGATAACCGCGCAAGAATGGAAAATGGGTGTATCTAGAGAAGGCGATTCCTTCCAGCCGGTCTATGCATTAAAGGGTGATGTCAAGCTTTATGAAATGCGGAAATGGATTGGACAAGCTCTGATTCAATTTGGCAGCGAGATTGAAGAAATTCTCCCAGAGACGATGTTAAAGCAATACAAGCTTTACAATCGGAAGAGGGCATTCAAAGCGCTTCATCAGCCACAGAACGAGATCGACTTAAAGCAAGCAAGAAGGCGCTTTGTCTATGAGGAATTATTGTTGTTTCAATTAAAAATGCAGGCCTTGCGGAAAATTGAAAGGGAACAGTCAGGCGGGACGTCTGTTTCTTACTCTGATGAAAGAGTCAAAGAATTTATTGGTTCTCTCCCTTTTCAGCTAACATCTGCGCAAACCAAAGTGGTTAATGAGATTTTAAAAGATATTAAAGCCCCTGCAAGAATGAATCGCCTGCTTCAAGGAGACGTTGGTTCTGGTAAAACGATTGTTGCTGCGATAGCCCTGTTTGCAGTCAGTACTGCGGGATTACAGGGAGCTCTCATGGTGCCGACTGAGATTTTAGCTGAGCAGCACGCGAATTCTTTATTTGAATTATTAGATCCAATGGGAGTAAATCTCGCGTTGTTAACTAGTTCTGTTAAAGGAAAAAAACGGCGTGAATTATTAGAACGGCTAAAACATGGTGAAATTGATATTGTAATAGGAACTCATGCCCTGATTCAAGATGAGGTCGAATTCCAAAACCTTGGTCTCGTTATTACAGATGAGCAGCATCGCTTTGGCGTGGAACAAAGAAAGGTTTTAAGGGAAAAAGGCTATCATCCTGATGTTTTATTTATGACGGCAACGCCTATCCCTAGAACGCTTGCGATTACGGCATTTGGAGAAATGGATGTATCAACGATTGACCAGATGCCTGCTGGCAGAAAGAAAATTAAAACCTATTGGGCGAAGCCTGATCAATTGGATCGAGTATTAATCGGAATGGAACGGGAGCTGCAAAAGGGAAGACAAGCCTATTGTATCTGTCCGCTTATTGAGGAATCCGAAAAATTAGATGTTCAGAATGCGATTGATGTTCATGCTGTACTCCAGCAGCACTTCCAAAACCGTTACAAGGTCGGACTGATGCATGGGAGATTATCAAGCGAGGAAAAAGATGAGGTTATGAGGGCGTTTACGGCTAATGAGGTCCAGGTGCTCGTTGCTACGACGGTTGTAGAAGTCGGTGTTAATGTACCAAATGCGACTTTTATGCTGATCTATGATGCAGAAAGATTTGGTCTGTCGCAGCTTCACCAGCTCCGCGGCCGGGTTGGCCGCTCGGATCATCAATCATATTGTATCTTACTGGCTGATCCAAAGGGAGAAACGGGTCAGGAGCGGATGAAAATTATGACCGAAACCTCCAATGGCTTTGAACTAAGTGAAAGAGATTTAGAACTGCGCGGTCCTGGGGATTTTTTCGGAAAAAAACAAAGCGGTCTGCCAGAGTTTAAATATGCAGATCTGGTCCATGATTATCGTGCTCTCGAAACTGCCCGGCAAGATGCGGTTGAAATGATTCAGTCAAGGGCATTTTGGGAAGCCCCTGAATTTCAGAAGCTTCGGCAAAAATTAATAGAATCTGGTGCTTTTGAAGCCCAGTCCTTCGATTAAAAGTAGATTGCGAGGAAGAATAGTTCTTCTTGCAATCTGCTTTTTTTAATTATATACTACTATTAGTACCTAGTCATAATAGTACGGATGGTGTCAGATCATATTATGAAAATGAATAAAAAAGAGAGACAAAAACAGCTTTCACAAACGATAAAAGAAAATCCTTTTATAACGGATGAAGAACTGGCTGAAAAATATTTGGTTAGTGTACAAACGATCCGTTTAGACAGGATGGAGTTATCGATTCCCGAATTAAGGGAAAGGATTAGAAATGTGGCAGAAAAACAGCTGGATCAAGAAGTTCGTTCACTGCCAATTGATGAGATAATAGGGGATATCATTGATATACAGCTAGACGAGAGTGCAATCAGTATTTTTGATGTTCAAAAAGAACATGTATTTAAGAGAAACCAAATTGCACGGGGACACCATTTGTTTGCACAGGCCAACTCATTGGCTGTTGCGGTTATCAATGATGAGCTGGCATTAACAGCCAAAGCCAATATCCAATTCATTCGCCAAGTCAAAGAAAATGAGCGGGTTATTGCCAAAGCTAAGGTCAAAAAAACCGATATGAGTATTGCCCGGACCATTGTTGAAGTCAATAGCTTTGTAGGGCAAGAGCTCGTTTTTAAAGGTGAATTTGAAATGTTTCGTTCAAATAATGAAGGAAGGGTCGATCATCATGAAGATAGCCATTGATGCGATGGGGGGAGACCATGCACCTGAGGAAATCATAAAGGGCGTAGATAAGGCGTTAACGGCATTTCCAGATGTTGATTTTATAGTAGCCGGAGATCAGGATAAGATTAATCCAATCTTACAAGCTTCAGATCGAGTGCAAATTTTACATACAACTGAAGTGATTTCTTCGCACGATGAACCAGTGAGGGCAGTCAGAAGGAAGAAGGATGCTTCCATGGTGCTTGCTGCCAATGAAGTGAAGGAAGGACGTGCAGATGCGTGTATTTCCGCTGGAAACACAGGTGCATTGATGGCAGCCGGACTTTTTGTAGTCGGCCGAATTGCTGGCATTGACCGGCCGGCCTTAGCTCCAACTCTTCCAACTGTGGATGGCAAAGGCTTTTTATTGTTAGATGTTGGCGCCAATGCGGATGCGAAGCCGGAACATCTTTATCAATATGCGATGATGGGCCATGTCTATGCAAAGGAAGTTAGAGGTCTTGAGAAACCAAGGATTGGTTTATTAAATATCGGGACAGAAGAACAAAAAGGCAATGAACTGACAAAGGCAGCATTTACATTAATGAAGGAAGCTCCGTTTCATTTTGTAGGGAACGTAGAAGCCCGTGATTTGCTCGACGGAGTAGCAGATGTTGTTGTGACTGATGGTTTCACTGGAAATTCCGTTTTAAAAACGGTAGAAGGCACAGCATTGTCTCTTTTTAAAATGCTAAAAGCTTCGCTTATGAGTTCGACTAAATCAAAATTAGGAGCCCTGCTCTTAAAAAATGAATTCAAACAATTAAAAGATAAATTAGATTACTCAGAGTACGGAGGAGCCGCTCTCTTTGGGTTAAATGCTCCTGTAATTAAAGCACATGGATCATCTGATGCAACGGCCCTTTTCCATGCAATCAGACAAACGAGAGAAATGGTGCAAAAGGATGTTCCTTCTATTATCAGGCAATCGGTAGAACAAGGATAAGGGAGAGATAATAAATGGGTAAAATCGCCTTTATTTTTCCAGGACAAGGCTCGCAAACCGCCGGAATGGGAAAAGAGCTTGCAGATAACCATGAACAGGTTAAAGCCTATTTTGACAAAGCGGACGAGGTCTTAGATTATAAATTGTCAGATTTAATTTTTAACGGGCCTCAAGCCACATTAACAAAAACAGCCAATGCACAACCAGCTCTTTTAACAACAAGTATCGCGATTCTTGAAAGATTAAAAGCACTAACGATCGAACCTGATTTCGTTGCAGGGCATTCTTTAGGAGAATATACAGCTCTTGTCGCTGCAGGAGCCCTGTCGTTTGAAGACGGGGTTTATGCGGTCAGACAGCGCGGCTTGTTTATGGAAGAAGCTGTTCCGAGCGGAAAAGGAGCGATGTCAGCCGTCTTAGGATTAGAGCGTGACCCTTTAAAACAGATAACGGAACAAGTGACGAGCGAAGGAGCTTCTGTGCAGCTTGCGAATTTAAACTGTCCCGGACAGATTGTTATTTCCGGAACAAAAGAAGGAGTTGCTCTTTGCTCAGAACGGGCTAAAGAAGCCGGTGCCAAACGCGTGATTCCTCTTGAAGTAAGCGGACCATTTCATTCTTCGCTAATGAAGCCAGCCAGTGAACAATTACATAATGTATTACAAGAATTAAACTGGAAAAATGCATCTGTGCCTGTAATTGTCAATGTAAACGCAGAACCAGTGCAGGAAAAAGACGAACTGATTCGGCTGCTGGTGGAACAGCTCTATTCGCCGGTTTTATGGGAAGACTCTGTTAGCACCATGATTAATCTTGGTGTCGATACGTTTATTGAAATAGGACCTGGAAAAGTACTTTCAGGTTTGGTTAAAAAGGTAAACAGACAAGTAAAAACCTATGCCGTTCAGGATGAAGAATCATTCCAGCAGCTTGCTGAAAGTTTGAAAGGTGATTAAGGAGGGAGTCCGTTGAGGTTAAAAGGAAAAGCAGCCTTAGTAACAGGAGCATCAAGAGGAATTGGCAGAGCCATTGCGATCGAACTGGCGAAAGAAGGGGCAAATGTAGCCGTAAACTTTGCCGGAAGTGAAGCAAAAGCACATGCTGTGGTTGATGAAATTAAAGCGCTAGGTGTTCAGGCGTTTGCGATTCAAGGAGATGTAGCCAATACTGAGGATGTACAAAGAATCATAACAGAAACGATGAATCAATTTGGCACTATTGATATTTTAGTCAATAATGCCGGTATTACCCGAGACAATCTTCTGATGAGAATGAAGGAAGAAGAGTGGGACTCTGTGATTAACACAAATTTAAAAGGCGTATTTCTTTGCACAAAAGCGGTCACACGTCCAATGATGAAACAAAGAAGCGGGAGAATCATCAATATTTCCTCGATTGTCGGCGTAAGCGGCAATCCTGGACAAGCCAATTATGTCGCGGCAAAAGCGGGCGTAATTGGTTTAACAAAAACAGCTGCAAAAGAATTAGCATCGAGAGGAATCACTGTCAATGCAGTTGCTCCTGGTTTTATTACGACAGACATGACAGAGGAGCTCAGTGATGAGCTAAAAGCTGAAATGCTGAAGCAAATTCCTCTAGGAAAGCTTGGAAATCCTGAGGATATTGCCAAAACCGTTTTGTTTCTTGCATCAGATGACAGTGCCTATATGACCGGACAAACACTCCATGTTGACGGTGGAATGGTAATGTGATAGATATTAACTAATTGAACACATGTCCATCTATCCGCCTTGGCCGGTCTTGTGCTTGTCGGGGCTTTAGCAAAGCGCTTTCTAAATTCAAACTTGAGGGGAGGTGAAAGGAAGATGGCAGACGTACTAGATCGTGTAACAAAAATCATTGTTGACCGTCTTGGAGTTGATGCCTCTGAGGTCAAGCTTGAGGCTTCTTTTAAGGATGATCTTGGTGCAGATTCCCTTGATGTTGTTGAGCTTGTAATGGAACTTGAAGATGAGTTCGACATGGAAATTTCCGACGATGATGCTGAAAAGATTGTCACAGTTGGCGACGCTGTGAATTACATACAAAGCCAAATGTAACAAATAGGAAAGCTCCCGTGTTTGCGGGGGTTTTTTCAATTTATTGGATTTGGAAGAGGGTATGAATGGCGGGCCATAAATGGATTTATTAATTGGGATAGCAGTTCTGGAGGAGAAAATATTGGTGGCAAGCAGGGGATGAGTCCTTGCTATAAGATCTATTCGATCCCCAGGTAAGAAATCGGGGGTGTAAAGGACCGGAATCACAAGATGAGATTTTGGGAGAGTCCTTGATGGGTGCACTAAAGGTGGGTAAATTGAAGGTGAGTGTGGAAAAGGTCCTTGATATGGATCCTAAATGACCTAAAAAAGCAGATGAGCATAGGGAACGTCTTTTATGGGAGTTCTAAATGACCAAAACAGCAGGTGCAATGGGAAAAAGTCATTGATACGGTGATGAAAGCCTGTGGGCTATGGGATATGTCCACAAAAGCGGTAGACGGACAAAACCGGGCGAGCAAGCTATGGAAATGCCTATCATAACCAGCATGACGGACAAAAC
Source organism: Bacillus oleivorans (assembly GCF_900207585.1). GTDB lineage: Bacteria > Bacillota > Bacilli > Bacillales > JC228 > Bacillus_BF > Bacillus_BF oleivorans. The sequence goes on from NZ_OAOP01000007.1 coordinate 135,632, forward strand.
CCATATAATCAAAACCCAAGAAAAACCCTCATGCTGGTTGATTCTGTAAAAACTTTTATACGAAGGATTCAGAAAGGCTTTGAACTTCCTTTCATTTTAGAATAAACTGTTGATGTGTGTATTTTTGACAGGTTAGGTGACGCGTAGATGAACAGAGGAAAACGAGATTGGAAAAAGCATCAGGCTTTGTTTCAGCAATTTCAAGAAAGAATCAAGATTCAGTTTCACAATGAAAGGCTATTATGGCAAGCTTTTACACATTCATCCTATGTGAATGAGCATCGTAAAAAGCCATTTGAAGATAATGAGAGACTTGAATTTCTAGGAGATGCAGTATTAGAACTGACAGTATCAAGATTTTTATATTTGCAATATCCAACGATGTCTGAAGGCCAGTTAACCAAGCTTCGGGCAGCGATTGTTTGCGAACCTTCCCTTGTTGCATTTGCAAACTCCCTTTCTTTTGGCGATCTGATATTACTTGGAAAAGGCGAGGAAATGACGGGAGGAAGAGAAAGACCCGCGCTGCTTGCGGATGTGTTTGAAGCATTTATCGGTTCTTTATATTTAGATCAGGGTATAGACCAAGTTTTTGCTTTCCTAGAAAAATGGGTGTTTCCAAAGATTCAAGAGGGTGCTTTTTCTCATGTGATGGATTTTAAAAGTCAGCTGCAAGAATATATCCAGCGTGAAGGAACTGGTCATCTTACCTATGAAATCGTAGAAGAAAAAGGGCCAGCCCATAACCGTGAATTTGTTTCACAGGTTTTATTAAATGGTGAAGAATTAGGTGTTGGCAGTGGCAGATCAAAAAAAGAGGCGGAACAACATGCTGCGCAAATGGCCCTACAAAAATTAAAACAGCCCGAGAAAAAGGATGTATAGAATTATATGAAAAAGGATTTTGGGATGAGGAGGAATCTGTATGTTTCTCAAACGTCTTGATGTTGTCGGATTTAAGTCGTTTGCCGAGCGGGTTTCCGTTGATTTTGTGCCCGGTGTCACTGCCGTAGTCGGACCAAACGGGAGCGGAAAAAGTAATATTACAGATTCAATCCGTTGGGTACTTGGAGAGCAATCAGTCCGGTCACTGCGCGGCTCCAAAATGGAAGATATTATTTTTGCCGGAAGCGATAGCCGCAAAGCTTTAAACTTTGCGGAGGTTACGTTAACCTTGGATAATCATGATCAGGCACTGCCGCTTGAATACGAAGAAGTAAGTGTCACCCGCCGAGTCTATCGTTCGGGTGAAAGTGAGTTTTTTATCAATAAGCAATCCTGCCGTCTTAAAGATATAGTGGAATTATTTATGGATTCTGGACTAGGAAGAGAAGCTTTTTCGATTATCAGCCAAGGGCGGGTCGAAGAAATTTTAAATTCAAAGCCTGAAGAAAGACGCTCAATCTTTGAAGAAGCAGCGGGTGTTTTAAAATATAAAACTCGGAAAAAGAAGGCAGAAGGAAAGCTTGAAGAAACAGAAGGGAACTTACACCGGGTTCAGGATATTTTACACGAATTGGAAGGACAAATTGAACCACTACGGATGCAAGCTTCCATTGCAAAAGACTACCTTGAACAAAAAGAACAGCTTGAATCTATTGAAGTAGCTGTATTGGTATATGAGATTGAGGACTTACATAAACGCTGGCAAGAGATTTCACAGAACCTTGAAGAATTTAAAGATAAAGAAATGCATCATTCCCGCGAATTGCAGCAAAAGGAATCCGAAGCGGAAAACTACCGGAATCAAATTGCAGCCCTTGATGAATCTGTTCAAGACCTTCAGCAAGTGCTTCTGCAAACGAGTGAAGAACTTGAAAAATTAGAGGGCCGAAAAGAAGTTATGAAAGAGCGCCTGAAAAACTCTGAGGTCAATCAGGCACAGCTGAAAAAATCGGTTGAAGAGCTTACAGAAAGAAAAGAGGTTCTTTCTAAACAGCTGCTAACCTATGAACAAAACTATAAAATTGAAAAAAGTGAGCAAAAAGAAATACAGGACAAGTTATCGGCTAAAGAAGCTCAGCTGCAATATGTGGATGAAAGTATCGAAGAACAGATTGAAGCTCTGAAAAGTGAATATATTGAATGGCTCAATGATGAGGCACGCAAAAAGAATGAGCTAGAACATATTCAGGAGCAAAAATCACAAATTGGCAAAAAATCAGATCGATTGCTAAATGAAAACCAGGTATGGCTAGAACAACGAGACCGTTTGCGTGAACAAAAGCAGGAAAAAGAAACGCAATATACAAGCTTGAAAAACCAATTTGATCAGGTAAAGCTTCGGTTAACCGAGACTGAAAGCAAACTCCATTCGTTAAATGACTCTTACGAGAAACAGGAAAAAACCTTATATAAAGCGTATCAGTTTCTGCAGCAGGCAAAATCAAGAAAAGAAATGCTGGAGGAAATGGAGGCTGATTATGCAGGTTTCTTTCAGGGTGTAAAAGAAGTATTAAAGTCCCGCAACCGCCTCTCCGGAATTTATGGAGCTGTTGCTGAGCTAATTAACGTTGAAAAGACCTATGAAGTAGCGGTGGAAACAGCGCTTGGCGGTGCAATGCAAAACATCGTCGTCGAAAATGAAGAAGATGCCCGCAAGGCGATTCAGTTTTTAAAGTCAAACTCTTACGGCCGTGCTACCTTTTTACCGTTAACAGTTATGAAAAGCCGGGAAATCGGGGAGCAGCTCCTCCGTTCTGTTGCAGGACACCCGAATTTTGTGGGAATTGCCAGCGATATTGTCAGTTTTGAGCCGAAGTTTTCCAATGTAATTAAACACTTGCTTGGCAATGTAGTTGTCACCCAGGATTTAAAAAGTGCCAACGAGATTGCGCGAAAGCTCGATTTTCGCTATCGGATCGTGACATTAGAAGGAGACGTGGTCAACCCTGGTGGTTCTATGACTGGCGGTACAACACGCCAAAAGACTTCTTCCGTTTTAAGCCGAAAACAAGAGCTCGATGAATTAATGAAAAAGCTGCAAGACATGGAAGCAAAAACATTAAAACTAGAAAACCATGTCAAAAATATTAAAGCTGAAATTGAGCACTATAATCAGGAAATCCGTCATTTGCGCCAAAAGGTAGAAGAATTCCGTGAGCAGGAACAAGAATTAAAAGGTGAGTTAAGAGAAATTGAGCTAAATGAGAAAAACATCCAGGAGAAATTAACGATGTTTGATCTCGAAACCAAGCAATTTGGAGATGACGAGAACCAACTAGTAACACGCGAGAAAACATTAGAAGCGGAACTAGCTGAGACTAAAAATAAGATTGCCCAATTAAATCAGCAAATCGAACAAATGACAGCAGAAAAGAAAAATGCACAAAGTTCAAAAGAAACACTTCAGAATGAAATTGGGGAATTAAAAGTTCAACTGGCTGCCAAAAAAGAAAAGGTTCAAAATGCCAAGCAATTGCTTGAATCAACTGAAATCGAGCTTGAATCAGCAGCAGCCCGTCTGCATGACGTTCAAGAGGAACTTTCCTATCTTACAAGTGAGATGGAAAAGACTACAACAGGTGAAAGCGACCTTTCGATTCAAGCTAAAGAAAAAGCGAAGCAAAAAGAAGAGACGATTGAATTAATATCTGCAAGACGGAACCAGCGGGTTGCTTTATATGAAAAGCTTGATACGCTTGAAGCGGATATAAAAGAGCTAAAACGCTTATATAAAGGAATTACTGAGCATTTGAAGGATCAAGAAGTGAAAATGAACCGTCTTGATGTTGAACTCGAAAGCCGCCTGCAGCAGCTTCAAGAGGATTATATGATGACATTTGAAGCCGCTCGCGAGGATTATCCTTTACCTCTTCCGATTGAAGAAGCGAAAAAGAAGGTAAAATTAATTAAAAAAGCTATTGAAGAGCTAGGAACAGTCAATCTCGGTGCTATTGAAGAATTTGACCGCGTTTCTGAACGATTTGCTTTCTTAACGGAACAAAAAGAAGACTTGGAATCTGCTAAAAACACACTTTTCGATGTGATTAGCGAAATGGATGACGAAATGTCGAAGCGTTTTGGCCATACTTTTGACCAAATCCAAGGCCAGTTTAATTCCGTATTTCGTGCTCTTTTTGGCGGTGGACGAGCCGATTTGATATTGTCCGATCCGGATGATCTGTTAAATACTGGAGTCGATATCGTTGCTCAGCCCCCTGGGAAAAAGCTGCAAAATCTTAGTCTGTTATCTGGCGGAGAAAGAGCATTAACAGCGATCGCCTTGCTCTTTTCAATATTAAAAGTACGTCCTGTTCCGTTTTGCGTGCTGGACGAGGTTGAAGCAGCTTTGGACGATGCCAATGTCTATCGTTTTAGTCAATACTTAAAAGAGTTCAGCAAAGATACACAATTTATTGTCATTACCCATCGAAAAGGGACGATGGAGGGGGCCGATGTATTATACGGTGTAACCATGCAGGAATCCGGAGTCTCCAAATTAGTTTCGGTCCGGCTTGAGGATTCAAAGGAATTGGTAACCTCGCCATAAAGGAGTGATCAATATGAGTTTTTTTAAACGGTTAAAAGAAAAAATTACTCAACAAACCGATTCAGTATCTGAGAAATTCAAAGAAGGTTTAACGAAAACAAGAACGCAATTTGCTGATAAAGTCAATGACTTGGTTGCCCGTTACCGGAAAGTCGATGAAGACTTTTTCGAAGAGCTCGAAGAAATTTTAATCGGTGCCGATGTAGGTTTTAATACGGTAATGGAATTAGTCGATGAATTAAAAATGGAAGTGAAGCGCCGTAATATCACAGACCCTGCTGTTGTAAGAGATGTAATCACTGAAAAACTAGTTGAAATTTATCAGGCAGGAGATGAGGCACCGTCAAAGCTAAACCTCAATGAGGAAGGATTAACTGTTATTCTGTTTGTCGGTGTCAATGGAGTAGGAAAAACGACTTCGATTGGAAAACTGGCACACAATTTTAAGCAAGAAGGCAAACAAGTGCTCTTGGCAGCAGGCGACACCTTCCGTGCAGGCGCGATCGACCAGCTTGAAGTCTGGGGCCAGCGTGTCGGCGTAGATGTTATTAAACAGGGAGAAGGGTCTGACCCTGCTGCCGTCATGTATGATGCGGTAAAAGCAGCAAAAGCACGCGGAGTCGACATTTTGTTATGTGATACAGCAGGCCGCCTCCAAAACAAGGTCAACCTAATGAAAGAGCTTGAAAAAGTCAAAAGAGTCATCGAACGGGAAATACCGGGTGCCCCGCATGAAGTATTGCTTGTACTGGATGCGACAACTGGACAAAATGCCATGATTCAAGCGAAACAATTTAAAGAAACAACTGATGTTTCCGGGATTGTACTGACAAAGCTAGACGGAACAGCCAAGGGTGGAATTGTCTTAGCGATTCGCAATGAATTAAAAATTCCAGTCAAATTTGTCGGACTCGGCGAAAAAATGGACGATCTTCAAGAGTTCAATGCCGAACAATATGTATATGGTCTATTTGCCGGATTGGCGGATGAAGGAGTAGAATAAAGTGAAAAAACGGGGCGGTGTGGCCTCGTTTTTTTCGTTGTTTGGAAATCTTAAAATTCTCGACTTGTAGATACGTTTTGATAATAGGTAAAAGCCAGATATCAGAAGTCATAATGGTTTGTACGGGTCATAAAATTGTTCGCATCGGACGAAATTGATTTTTATGGGTCAAAATTCCGTTCTATCGGTCGTAATGGGTTTCTGCAGTCAAATTTCATTTTTATGGGTCAAATCGAGGTGTCTGCGGTTCAAAATCGGGATTCTATCGGTCAAACCTGTAGTTGCTGTGTTCCATCAAAACCCCACCCACTCCCTGCATCCTCCTACCACCGATATACCCCCTCCAACCTTGACAATTCCCTATTCCTCCAGTATTCTATTGATGTAAAGTCTTTTCACTTAACAAGGGGGCGCTTATATGCTTGAAAAGACAACACGAATGAATTATTTATATGATTTTTATCAGGCGCTATTAACCCCAAAGCAACGAAACTATATGTCTCTCTACTATCTAGACGATTTCTCTCTCGGTGAAATTGCGGAGGAATATCAAATCAGCCGTCAGGCTGTTTATGATAATATAAAGAGGACTGAGGCGATGCTGGAGGAGTATGAAGAAAAATTGTTGCTGCTGCAGAAATTTCAAGAGCGTTCGAAGCTCCTTAATGAATTGAAGGAGCTAATCGAAGCAGGAGAGAGCAACAAAGATGCATTGTTAAAGCCAATACAAGCTCTTGAAAAATTAGAGTAAGGGGGCTCTTTGTATGGCCTTTGAAGGACTATCGGAACGTCTGCAGAACACGATCCAGAAGATTAAAGGAAAAGGTAAGGTTTCAGAATCAGACGTTAAAGACATGATGAGGGATGTCCGTCTTGCTTTACTAGAAGCAGACGTTAATTTTAAAGTTGTGAAAGACTTTGTCAAGCGTGTCAGTGAACGGGCTGTTGGACAAGAGGTCATGAAAAGTCTGACGCCTGGTCAACAGGTTATTAAAGTGGTTAAAGAAGAATTAACCAACTTAATGGGTGGAGAGCAAAGCAAAATTGCCGTAAACAATAGACCGCCAACCGTGATTATGATGGTAGGTCTGCAGGGTGCCGGTAAAACAACGACAACCGGTAAGCTCGCCAACCTTTTAAGAAAAAAATATAACCGTAAACCGCTTATGGCTGCTGCTGATATTTATCGTCCTGCTGCAATCAAGCAGCTGGAGACGCTAGGCAAACAGCTATCGATGCCTGTTTTTTCATTAGGTGATCAGGTTAGTCCTGTTGAAATCGCGAGACAAGCGATTGAAAAGGCAAAGGAAGAGCATCATGACTATGTGTTAATCGATACAGCAGGACGCTTGCACATTGATGAAACGCTAATGGATGAGCTCAAGCAAATTAAAGAAGTGGCAAAACCAGACGAAATTCTGCTTGTTGTCGATGCGATGACAGGGCAGGATGCCGTTAACGTGGCACAAAGCTTTAATGAGCAGCTCGGCATTACTGGGGTCGTTTTAACCAAGCTTGATGGCGATACACGCGGCGGTGCTGCATTATCCATTAGAGCCGTTACGGAAAAGCCGATTAAGTTTGCCGGATTGGGCGAAAAGTTAGACGCGCTTGAACCGTTCCATCCAGAGCGGATGGCGTCGAGAATCCTGGGGATGGGGGATGTCCTTTCCCTCATTGAGAAAGCGCAGGAATCAGTGGATGCTGAAAAAGCGAAAGAACTTCAAGAAAAAATTAAAACCCAATCGATTACGCTTGATGATTTTCTTGAACAGCTTGGCCAAGTCAGAAAAATGGGACCGCTAGATGATCTTCTCAATATGATCCCAGGTGCCAATAAAATGAAGGGCATGAAAAACCTTCAAGTCGACGAAAAGCAGATTGGTAAGGTAGAAGCGATTATTCGTTCCATGACAAAAAAGGAAAAAGAAGATCCATCCATCATTAATGCGAGCCGTCGCAAACGAATTGCGGCTGGAAGCGGTACGACCGTTCCTGAGGTCAACCGATTGCTTAAGCAATTCGATGAAATGAAAAAAATGATGAAGCAAATGACAAGTATGACTAAGGGTAAGAAAAAGGGTGGATTTAAACTTCCTTTCAATCCTTTTTAAAAAAATATTACCTGTAAAGAAAAAACACTTTACAACCTAAAATCTATTTGATATTATACTATCTTGTGTGAAACTATTCGGAGGTGCTATTAATTATGGCAGTAAAAATTCGTTTAAAACGTATGGGAGCAAAAAAATCTCCTTTTTATCGTATTGTTGTAGCAGATTCTCGTTCTCCTCGTGATGGACGTTCTATTGAAACTATTGGTACTTACAATCCAGTTATGCAGCCAGCAGAAGTTAAAATTAACGAAGAGCTAGCTCTTAAATGGCTGCAAACAGGTGCGAAGCCATCTGATACAGTTCGTAATCTATTCTCACAACAAGGCATCATGGAAAAATTCCACAACCTAAAATACGGTAAATAAGAGGGCCTATGAAAGAGCTCATTAAAACGATTGTCAAGCCCCTTGTCGAATTTCCGGAAGATGTTAGCGTTGATGTTGTGGAAGAAACCAATAGCGTTACCTACAAGCTTTCTGTCAACAAGAATGACATCGGGAAAGTAATAGGAAAGCAAGGGCGCGTAGCTAAGGCGATACGTACGGTTGTCTATGCTGCCGCTGCAGCAAGACATGACGAATCGAAAAAAGTGTATGTTGATATCGTTGACTAAAAAGGAGGGGACATACCCTCCTTTTTTGTACATAATAGGGTTGCTGCATAAGTTTCCCTTCCTGTAGCATAATGTTCAAATATCTAAAAAGCTCCTTTGTCCAATTTAAAAACGAAGGGGAGTCCTTTATATGAAAATTATTAAAAAGATAGCTGTAAAACAAGTACTGACGGAAGAAAGTAAAAGGGTGATATCGCACAAACTACAATTTGAAGGATCGCAGCTTCGGAAAGAATGTGAGCAGCTTTTATTCGAAATGAAAAAGGCCGAACGTTCAACTAAAGGAAAGTTTAATGCTTTGCGTACCAGCTTCTTAAAGGAAATTGAGAGAAGGGAAGCTAAACTAAAATCAATTGAATTTCAATTGGAGCAGTTAGAGATTGTACCGCTTGGGACGGAAATTAAAGAGTCTGAGGTAGAAGCTATCTTAGAAATCAAGGAAGGCGACCACTGGGATAAGATCGCCAAAGAGATTATTGTGGAAAACGGAATCGTAAAAGAAATACGTAGAGGGTGACCGATTGATGGATAGATGGTTCAATGTCGGAAAAATTGTCAATACACATGGTCTGCGCGGAGAAGTGCGAGTTATTTCCCGTACTGATTTCGCTGAGGAGAGATACAAAACCGGTAATACGCTGTATTATTTTTCTGAAAAGGAAAATCGTCCAATCCCGCTTACAGTAAAAAGCCATCGATCGCATAAGGGCTTCGATTTATTAACGTTTGAGGGATACGATTCAATCCAAGCTGCTGAACCTTTAAAAGGCGGACTGCTAAAAATTAAGGAAGACCAGTTGTCCAGTCTGGATGAGAATGAATTTTATTTCCATGAAATCATCGGTTGTGAAGTATTTACAGTCAGCGGTGAAAAAATTGGAAAAATTAAAGAGATACTAACACCAGGTGCCAATGATGTTTGGGTAGTTAAAGGCAATCGGAAGGAATACTATATTCCGTATATTGAGGATGTTGTTCAATCGATTGATATAAATGAAAAAAGAATTACAATAACTCCAATGGAAGGGCTGCTAGACTAATGAAAATTGATGTTCTTTCTCTCTTCCCTGAGATGTTTACAGGTGTTTTAGAATCTTCTATTTTAAAAAAAGCCAGTGAACAGAAGGCTGTATCCTATCATGTTACAAATTTTAGGGAATATGCAGACAATAAGCATAAAACAGTCGATGATTACCCGTATGGCGGCGGAGCTGGAATGGTACTAAAGCCACAGCCCATTTTTGATGCGGTAGAAGCTTTAACAAAAGAGAAAAAACCCCGGGTTATTTTGCTATGTCCTCAGGGTGAAGTTTATTCACAGAGCAAAGCTGAGGAATTAGCGAAAGAGGATCACCTACTTTTTATTTGCGGACATTATGAGGGATATGATGAAAGAATACGAGAACACTTGGTCACAGATGAAATTTCAATTGGGGATTATGTTCTGACAGGCGGAGAGCTTGCGGCGATGGTGATTATTGATAGTGTTGTGAGACTCCTTCCTGGTGTCCTGGGAAACGAACAATCGCCAATAGAGGATTCCTTTTCAAAATGTGGTCTGCTCGAGCACCCACATTATACACGGCCGGCCGATTTTAGAGGAATGAAGGTTCCAGAAGTGTTAACTTCAGGACACCATGAAAAAATAGAAGAATGGCGGGAAAAGGAGTCACTGCTTAGGACTTATCAGCGCCGCCCTGAGTTACTCGAAAGAGCTTCACTCACAGAAAAACAGAAAAAGTGGTTAGAAGAATTGAAAAAACAATAGAGTGTATTGAAAACTATATTTGAATATGGTAAGATAGCAGTTGTGACTTAGACAGAAATCGTCTGATAGGTCAGTGAATACGATGTTCCGCTGCGATCAATTAGAATTGTAAGAGCATCTGTCGAAGGAGTTGAAGATCATGCATCCAATTATTCAAGAAATTACGAAGGATCAGCTTCGTACGGATCTTCCACAATTCCGTCCTGGTGATACTGTACGTGTACACGTAAAGGTTATCGAGGGAACACGTGAACGTATTCAGGTGTTCGAAGGCGTTGTGATTAAGCGTCGCGGAGGCGGAATTAGCGAGACTTTTACAGTACGTAAAGTTTCTTATGGTGTTGGTGTTGAACGTACTTTCCCAGTACACACACCAAAAATTGCGAAGCTTGAAGTAGTTCGTCGCGGTAAAGTTCGTCGTGCAAAACTTTACTATCTACGTAACCTACGCGGTAAAGCTGCAAGAATTAAAGAAATTAGATAATAAACCGTTTAACAGGCGAGGAATGAAGACCATTCCTCGCCTGTTGCTTTTTGGTCAATAAGTTGTGCTCTAGCACTAGGATTTTCCCCTTTCAAATATAATTTAAGCTCTTCTTCAAGATTTTCGCGCTATTATTGAAAGTTTTTCTGCATAAATTATTAATTTGTTCTAACATTGAAATCACTGCTTCCAAAATTTTTCGCTCGAACTACTCGTATCGCCGCTCTAAAACTTTAAATTTTCGCTGTCTCTCCAACCGCTGGTATACCCGCTCCAAAACTTTTAATTGTCGTTCCAACCGCTCGCTTGACCGCTCCAATGCCTCCAATTCAGCCCCAATCCATAACTACATGCTCCAAAATCAAAATTTCTGCTCCAACCATGGACTTCCCGCTCCATCCGCCGAAATCATCCTAATTTTCACATTTCCATCATCCATTGTAGAGATATGCGGAATTGTTTAGTACAATAAAAAGGGAAGCTTGAAAAGGGCGAGGTATTGGGATGGAACAATCAAAAAAACAAAAAAATGAATTATGGGAATGGGTAAAGGCATTTTTTATTGCCATTGGTCTAGCCATTATTATTCGGCAATTTTTCTTTGCTCCAATCATTGTGGATGGATATTCGATGATGCCTACACTGGAAGACCAAGATCGGATGATTGTTAATAAGATCAGTTATACAATAGGAAGTCCTCAACGGTTTGATATTATTGTGTTTAGGGCACCTGAAGGAAGAGACTACATAAAACGCGTAATTGGGCTGCCAGGCGATACGATTGAATATAGGAATGATGTTCTTTATATTAATGGTAAACCGTATGAGGAACCGTATTTAGAAGCATATAAAAAAGAAGAATTATCGGGGCCGTTAACGTTTTCCTTTACATTAGAGGATGTCATTGGACGTGAAATGGTACCAGAAGGACATGTGTTTGTCATGGGAGATAACCGCAGATTAAGTAAGGATAGCCGTCATATTGGTCCTGTTCCTTTTGATGTGATCCTCGGAAAAACCAGTTTAGTTTTTTGGCCGTTTGAAGAGATTGGGTTTGTAGAATAATAAGGTCAAATTACTTGAAGAAAGCGTAGAGAGTGAGTGTTAATCATAAAATGACCATTCAATGGTACCCGGGCCATATGGCCAAAGCAAAGAGACAGATTTTAGAGAAAATAAAATTAGTCGATATCGTGATTGAAATTGTAGATGCAAGAATTCCCTTATCGTCACGAAATCCAATGGTAAATGAAATTGCACACCAAAAACGGCGGCTTATTCTTTTAAATAAGAGTGACTTAGCCGATCCGTCTGTCACCAAAGAATGGATGAATTATTTTACTGCTGACGATATGAGTGTGCTTGCGATAAATGCTCATCAATCCTCTGATATCAAAAGAGTGATCCAGCAGGCGAAACAGTTGATGAAGGACAAACATGCTGCTCTTCGTGAAAAGGGCGTTACCCCTAGAGCCATCAGGGCTCTTATTGTAGGAATCCCGAATGTAGGGAAATCCTCATTCATTAATCAGCTTGCAGGAAAGAATATTGCAAAAACAGGAAATACACCAGGGGTGACAAAAGCGCAGAGCTGGATTAAATCGGGCAAGGATTTCGAGTTACTGGATACACCAGGGATTCTATGGCCAAAGTTTGAGGATCAAGAGGTAGGGTATCGCCTGGCTGTGACGGGTGCGATTAAAGATACCATCCTGCCGCTGCAAGACATTGCAGCTTATGCCTTAAAGTACTTAGGCGTGCATTATCCGGACCGATTAAAGGAAAGATATAATCTGCCTTCGATTTCAGATGATATGGCAGAACTTTTTAATCAGATCGGCAAAAAGCGCGGCTGTATTGTTTCAGGCGGAGAAGTTGACTGGGATCGTGTTGCTGAAATCGTTCTCCAAGAAATAAGAAATGGGAAACTAGGACCCCTATCATTTGAAACACCTGAATAGGTTAGGATATAAGGCCCTTTATATGGGTCTTTACTATTTTTTATGCCGGTCGATAAAGGAAGTATAAAAGGATTGAAGGTGCCATACATGCAGCGTTCGATACAAGAGATAAAGAGACAGTTAGAAAAGACTTCCAGTCCAAAAGATCCATTTATAAAAGAACTTCAGTCAGATTCAAGAAAAGGTGTTCAAACTCTTTTAGAGGGATTTATGAAACGGATTGAAAAAGAAAAACAAAAGAAGGCTCAATTTAAAAAGCTATCATCCTATGAACGTTATTATCGAAAGCAAGGTTATCGGGCTATTGCGGGCATTGACGAAGCAGGCCGGGGGCCTATCGCCGGACCTGTCGTCGCTTCTGCCGTGATTTTAAGTGAGAAAGCGTACATACCGGGGTTAAACGATTCGAAACAGCTATCGGAGGCGAAACGGGAAGAACTTTTTGAGCTGATTCACAATTCAGCCATTGCTATTGGAGTAGGGATGATCCATTCCAATGAAATTGATGAAATCAATATATATTGGGCGGCGCAAAAAGCCATGTTAGACGCAGTTCAGCATCTTGAGCAGCAGCCAGATTTTTTATTAATCGATGCGATGCCTTTAACGACACCGTATCCATCGGAATCTATTATAAAAGGGGATGCCAAAAGCATTTCTATTGCAGCCGCTTCGATTGTGGCAAAAGTTACGCGAGATCGGTATATGATTCAATTGGAGCAAAAGTTCCCAGGCTATGGATTTGATAAACATAAGGGATATGGTACGGCAGAACATATCGAAGCAATCCGCCGATTAGGGCTAATTTCAGAACACCGGAGAAGCTTTGCGCCTACCATGGATTTTCTGTAAGTAGTTTAATAACGATTTTGACATTAACCGCTAACCTTATTCCCCTTTGACTGAAAAAAGGTTTTTAAAGTTTCTAATGGAGGATAAAAAAATGAACACTACTTCTATACCAGGATTGGGTTCAATCTCTAACCATACTCCGCTGCGAACCGGAGATCTGATTCAGGCGAAGCTTGTACAGACAGGAAAAGACGGGAAAGCGGTTATTGTAATAAATGGCGAAACAATCGAGGCTAAACTCCTTACTCCATTAGAGGCTGGGAAAATGTATCTGTTTCAAATTGAGACATCTAAAAACGAGATCATTTTAAAACCTGTTCAAACCACTGCTTCTAATGAGCAAATACTAAAAGCTGAAATAATAAGTCAGCTTATGAAGCAGCTTGGAATCCAAAAGGGCAGCTGGGAACAAAGATTAGTCCGTCTGGCTGTTGAAGATGAATGGCTCGGGCAAGGCGGAGAAAAGCTTGCAGCGGCTTTAGATTGGCTCGCGAAGTCTTCTATGAAAAAACAAGATTTTCAAGTGATTGAATTTATGAGCCGGACCAATCTCCCATTTACAAAGCCTGTTTTTCAGAGCCTTTCTGCTCTTTTTTCCGAAAAAGACATAACGACTTTACTGCGATCATTTTCAATCGTCTCCAATTATCAGCCAGAAACAATTCAGAAACTAATTACACCATTAGAGACGAAGATTGGATATAGAATAGCCGAACAGGCCATATCACCATTAATGAAGCATCATGAAACAGCGAAGCAATTGCTGACTCAATTCATGCAATCATTTGCGGGGTCAGACACACTCCAGCCAAAGCTTTCTGTGAGCCAGGCTGGAACCACCGTTTCAATCCCAGCTGCTTTAAATCAAAGTTTCCAGACTGCCCCTGTCCAAGGACCACAAGAAATACTAATAAATAACCTTATATCAAAGGGGAACTTAAGTGAAGCCGGAGTAAACACGGCTGAAGAAAAAATTTTTCGAATAGAGGCCATTTCCTTTACAGCTGTGGAAAATATTGAAAGATTACTCAAACAAGAAATGAAGCTCCAATCGGATGCTCCTATTCTCCCTTCGCTAGGAAAATATGCGCTGACTGTAATTGCCGATAATAGGGGGCAGCTGTTTAATCAGCCACTGGCAACTCAGGAGGAGCTTTTGCAGTTCATTAGATTAGAGATTGCTGCCGAAATAAAAGCGGGTATAAAGGCACTTGGCATGAATTTAGAGGCCGAATTAGCCAAGCAAAGGACTGAAGGGTTAGAATCTCTTAAAACAACGCTATTACAGCTCATGCAGCAGGACCATGTCCCGCAAAAGCAACCGATTCAGGAATTACTTTCACACCTGCAGGGACAAAAGCTAGTCAGCTCTGAAATGGGTCCCATTATTCATTTATATACAAAATTGCCTTTTCCGCTATTAAATCAATTAAAGGATGCAGAAATTAGCTGGAACGGCAGAAGAACGAAAGATGGAAAGATAGATTCGTCACATTGCCGGGTTCTTTTTCATTTGCATCTAGAAGAGTTAGGAGAGACAATCTTAGATTTTCAGGTACAAAATCGAATTTCTACCCTTAATGTATTTCATAGAATGGAACAGTTTGTTCCGCCAAATGATGAAACAATCGATGGATTTAAACTTGGTATGAAGCAGCTGGGGTTTCATCTATCATCTCTTCAGTTTCAGTATGTTTCAGAGGAGGAGAAAAACAAGTTAACCCCTCTTTATCAAACTGTACAGCCTCAAACAAAGGTGGATATCAGGGTATGACGAAAGAAAAAAGAGTGGAAGCCGCAGCTTTAAAATATGACCAAAACCAGCACACTTCGCCAATCGTCGTTGCAAAAGGAAAGGGAAAGATTGCAGAAAATATCTTGGCTGCTGCCAGGGAACATCAGGTACCGATTCAAGAGGATCCGACCTTGCTCACCTTATTAGGACAACTAGATATCAATACGGCGATTCCAGAGGAATTATATGAAGCCGTTGCTGAAGTTTTTGCATTCATATATAAAGTGGATCAGCAGCAAAGTAAGAAGGAATAAAAGTTCAATTTCAAACATTATAGGTAGACATCTTATCTATCATTTTATAAAATGATAACGGCAGTCATTATACGTAAGACGTTAGGAGGACTGGATATGAATATCCATGAATACCAAGGTAAGGAAATCCTTAGAAAATATGGGGTATCAGTACCAAATGGTCGAGTGGCGTTTACAGCTGACGAAGCTGTAGAAGCTGCTAAAGAATTAGGTACGGCTGTAACCGTTGTCAAGGCTCAAATCCATGCAGGCGGACGTGGTAAAGCTGGCGGAGTAAAAATCGCTAAAAGTCTTGATGACGTACGTGCATATGCTGAAGAGCTACTCGGTAAAACATTAGTTACTCATCAAACTGGGCCAGAAGGTAAGGAAGTTAAACGCTTGCTTATCGAAGAAGGCTGTGATATCCAAAAAGAATACTATGTAGGGTTTGTATTGGACCGTGATTCTTCAAGAGTTGTATTAATGGCATCTGAAGAAGGCGGTACTGAAATCGAAGAGGTTGCTGAAAAAACTCCTGAGAAAATCTTTAAAGAGTACATCGACCCAGTGGTTGGTTTGACACCATTCCAAGCTCGTCGTATCGCGTTTAATATCAATATTCCAAAAGAACTTGTAAACCAATCAGTTAAATTTATGCTTGGGCTATATCAAGTATTCGTTGAAAAGGATTGTTCAATTGCCGAAATCAATCCGTTAGTTACAACAGGTGATGGAAGAGTTATGGCATTAGATGCAAAATTAAACTTTGATTCTAATGCGTTATACCGTCATAAAGATATTGTAGAATACCGTGATCTTGATGAGGAAGATCCAAAGGAAATCGAAGCATCTAAGTATGACCTGAGCTATATTTCGCTAAACGGAAATATCGGCTGTATGGTTAACGGTGCCGGACTGGCAATGGCAACATTGGATATCATCAAGCATTATGGCGGCGATCCTGCTAACTTCCTTGATGTTGGGGGCGGTGCAACAGCTGAGAAAGTTACAGAAGCTTTCAAAATCATTCTTTCAGATGAGAATGTAAAAGGAATCTTCGTAAACATTTTCGGCGGAATTATGAAGTGTGACGTTATTGCAACGGGTGTAGTAGAAGCAGCGAAGCAAGTAAGTCTGCAAGTACCGCTTGTTGTTCGTTTAGAAGGTACAAACGTAGAGCAAGGCAAAAAGATCTTAAACGAAAGCGGTTTAAACATTATTGCTGCTGAATCTATGGCAGACGGAGCACAAAAAATCGTTGCACAGGTGCAATAAGGAAAGGCGGGAGTAAAGTGAGTGTATTCGTTAATAAAGATACAAAAGTAATCGTTCAGGGAATTACGGGTTCAACAGCCCTTTTCCATACAAAGCAAATGCTTGAATACGGTACTAAAATCGTTGGTGGAGTAACACCTGGTAAAGGTGGTACTGAAGTAGAAGGAGTACCTGTATTTAATACAGTTGAAGATGCTGTTAAAGCAACAGGAGCCAATGCTTCTGTAATCTATGTTCCTGCTCCTTTTGCTGCAGATGCAATCTTGGAAGCAGTAGATGCTGAATTAGATTTAGCCATTTGTATTACTGAGCATATTCCAGTATTAGACATGGTTAAAGTTAAGCGTTATATGGAAGGTAAGAAAACTCGTCTTGTTGGACCAAACTGTCCTGGAGTGATCACACCAGAAGAATGTAAAATTGGAATCATGCCTGGATATATCCATAGAAAAGGTCATGTAGGTGTCGTTTCCCGTTCTGGAACTCTAACATATGAAGCAGTACACCAATTAACTCAAGCAGGAATTGGTCAGTCTACTGCAGTTGGTATTGGCGGAGACCCAGTTAACGGTACAAACTTCATCGACGTATTAAAAGCATTCAATGAAGATCCAGAAACAGAAGCTGTTATCATGATCGGTGAAATCGGCGGAACTGCTGAAGAAGAAGCAGCACGCTGGGTAAAGGCGAACATGAAAAAGCCAGTAGTCGGATTTATTGGCGGCCGTACTGCACCTCCTGGAAAGCGTATGGGGCATGCTGGTGCAATCATTTCTGGTGGTAAAGGTACAGCTGACGAAAAGATTAAAGTCATGAATGAGTGCGGAATCCAAGTTGCAGACACTCCATCTGTAATGGGTGAAACACTGATTAAAGTGTTAAAAGAAAAAGGCTTATACGAAAAGTGTAAAAATCTTTAATCTGTCATAATAGGGGTGGCAACGAGACTGTCACCCCTATTAAATATAAAAATGAGGTGAAACCTGTTTGTATTCAATTAAAGAACAATTATTAGCCCTACACCACTCCAGGCATGTAACCCCTAGCAGCCTGCAAAAAATAATCCTCCTGCACAAGCAGTTCTTTCCAAACCAAGATCTCCTGTCTATTGTTCCTAAAATAAATCTATCCCCCGTTATTACCAAAGAAATTGAAAAAGACTTTCATCATTATTTTGAGCAAAGAACAAGCGAAGTCTATAGCCAGCAAAAAATAAAAGCGATTACTATTTATGATGAACAGTACCCGGAATTCTTAAAAGAAATTCCAGACCCTCCCCCTGTCCTATACGTAAAAGGTATTCCTTCTCTATTAAAATCATCCTCTAAGAGACTCTCTGTAGTAGGTTCACGAACCCCGACAGAATATGGGATAAAAGTCCTTCATTACTTGCTTCCGCCGCTCATTCAGGCAGGGTTTATCATCGTGAGCGGACTTGCTAAAGGCATAGACAGATTCGCCCATGAAACGGCGATTCAATCTGGCGGGCAAACCATTGCTGTTCTAGGGAATGGGTTTGAACACACATATCCTGCTGAAAATAAAAAATTATCAGCGTATATTGGCACGCATCATTTGCTGGTATCCGAATACACGCCGCCTGAATCACCGAAAAAGTGGCATTTTCCCGCACGAAATCGAATCATAAGCGGTTTATCTGTGGGTACACTTATAATAGAAGGGAAATACAAAAGCGGCTCTCTCATAACAGCGTATAGTGCTTTAGAACAAGGAAGAGAAGTATTTGCAGTCCCCGGTCAGATTCTCCACCCTAATTCAGAAGGACCACATCGTTTAATCAAGGAAGGAGCAAAACTGGTTGCCCATCCTGACGATGTATTAGAAGAATTAATCCCCTTTATATAAAAATTTTTTTTAGCAAATTTCAACAACTTGTCTAGTACAAATTAAAACATACAGAATTGAAATTCTTCATTAGGAAAAGCCTATCAATAAAGGGATTCTAGTGAAAAATAACCTTTTGGAATTGTATAAAAGATTCACAAGATTCGAGCGGGAAAGCTTGCAATTTTCGAGGATTTTGATTAAATTTGGCATCAGTCACATTCGCTTTCCCATTGACAAATAAAAAAACGGTCTATAATATGTATGGAAGATTTATCAAACACGAAAGTATAAAGGTTTTAGGGGAAGACCTCTCCTTAAGGAGGATGTTCATGTCAGATTTTCTCGTCATCGTAGAATCGCCTGCAAAGGCTAAAACGATTGAACGTTATTTAGGAAAAAAATATAAAGTAAAAGCTTCGATGGGCCATGTCCGGGACTTCCCAAGAAGTCAAATGGGTGTGGACACTAAAAATAATTTCGAACTGAAATATATTACCATTAGAGGAAAAGGGCCAGTACTAAAAGAATTGAAAGCAGCTGCTAAAAAAGCTAAGAAAGTATACCTTGCAGCCGACCCTGACCGTGAAGGGGAAGCCATTGCTTGGCATTTGGCACAAAGCCTGGATGTTGATATAGACTCAGACTGCCGCGTTGTATTTAATGAAATCACAAAGGATGCCATTAAGGAATCATTTAAGCATCCTAGACCGATTAATATGGACCTGGTCGATGCTCAACAGGCGCGCAGAGTATTGGATCGTTTAGTTGGCTACAACATTAGTCCTTTATTATGGAAAAAGGTTAAAAAGGGCCTTAGCGCAGGCAGGGTACAATCTGTAGCGGTTCGTTTAATACTTGACCGTGAGAGGGAAATTCAGAAATTTGAGCCGGAAGAATATTGGACGATTGATACAGAGTTTATAAAGGGAAAGGATTTATTCCAGGCAAGCTTCTATGGACTTGCGAATGAAAAAAAGAATCTCGGTTCAAAGGAAGAAGTAGAAGAGGTTCTGAACCAATTAAAGGGAGACAACTTTATCGTTGAAAGTGTCACCAAAAGAGAGCGAAAAAGAAATCCCTCTCCCCCTTTTACAACGTCTTCTCTTCAGCAGGAAGCTGCGAGAAAATTAAACTTCAGAGCAAAAAAGACGATGATGCTGGCTCAGCAATTGTATGAGGGAATTGAACTTGGCAAGGAAGGAACCGTCGGTTTGATTACCTATATGAGAACTGATTCGACCCGTATTTCTGAAACAGCTAAGAATGAGGCAAATTCTTATATCGTTTCAACTTTTGGAAAAGAGTATGCAGCACTGGGAACAAACGAGCCCAAAAAGAGTGCCCAGGCTCAAGATGCTCATGAAGCAATTAGGCCAACCAGCGCCATGAAAGAACCTAATGATTTGAAACCTTATTTATCAAGAGATCAATTACGGTTATATAAATTAATTTGGGAGCGTTTTATAGCTAGCCAAATGGCTCCTGCCATTATGGATACGATGAGTGTAGATTTAAAGAACGGTAATGTAACATTCCGGGCAACTGGTTCCAAAATTAAATTTCCAGGCTTCATGAAGCTCTATGTAGAAGGAACCGATGACGGAGTTGAAGAAAAAGAAAACTTTCTTCCTGATTTAAAAGAAGGAGATGTGGTTCAGTACAAAGATATTGACCCGAAGCAGCACTTTACTCAGCCTCCTCCAAGATATACGGAGGCCCGGCTCGTTAAAACTTTAGAAGAGCTCGGAATCGGACGTCCATCGACTTATGCACCGACGTTGGATACCATTCAAAAACGGGGTTATGTAACTCTAGAAAATAAACGATTTGTCCCGACAGAGCTTGGAGAAATAGTTTCTGATTTGATTACTGAATTCTTTCCTGATATTATAAATGTTGAATTTACAGCTAACATGGAAAACAGTTTAGATTCGATTGAAGAGGGCAAAGTCAACTGGGTTCAAATTATCGATGATTTTTACAAGGACTTCGAGAAGGACCTGCAAAAGGCTGAGAAAGAGATGGAAGAAGTCGAGATCAAAGATGAACCTGCTGGAGAAGATTGTGAAGTATGCGGAAACCCAATGGTATTTAAAATGGGCCGTTACGGTAAATTCATGGCTTGCAGCAATTTCCCGGATTGCCGGAATACGAAACCAATTGTAAAAGAAATTGGGATAACATGTCCTAAGTGTCACGAAGGAAACATTGTTGAACGAAAGAGTAAAAAGCGAAGAATTTTTTACGGCTGTGACCGGTTTCCAAATTGTGATTTTGTTTCTTGGGATAAACCAGTTAGCCGTCCATGTCCAAAATGTGAAGGTCTTCTAGTCGAAAAGAAATTGAAAAAGGGTATTCAAGTCCAATGTACCCAATGTGATTATAAAGAGGAACCGCAACAGTGATGGAGTGAGCATTTAGCTCACTCTCTTATTTTGTAAAATTTTTAAGCAGAATGCGTGAAACTTTTATATTTTTCAAACGTAATGTAAAATGCAGGATGGTAGTACACAAAGATCATTCTTTAAAGATCAATCCAGTGACTGTCATTTGAAGAAAAGGAGGAAGTTTCTTGACAGTTGTAAATGTAGTAGGTGCGGGTTTGGCTGGAAGTGAAGCTGCCTGGCA
Organism: Bacillus oleivorans; assembly: GCF_900207585.1. Lineage (GTDB taxonomy): Bacteria > Bacillota > Bacilli > Bacillales > JC228 > Bacillus_BF > Bacillus_BF oleivorans. Next base: position 156,704 of record NZ_OAOP01000007.1, read on the forward strand.
GCTTGCAAATAGAGGCATTCAAGTCAAATTATATGAGATGAGACCTAAAGTTCAAACACCAGCCCACCACACGGATAAATTTGCAGAGCTTGTTTGCAGTAACTCATTGCGTGCAAATAGTCTGACAAATGCAGTTGGAGTTATAAAAGAAGAAATGAGAATTTTGGATTCACTAATCGTGTCTGCTGCAGACCGTTGTTCCGTTCCAGCCGGAGGAGCACTTGCTGTCGACCGGCATGAATTTGCTCACCATGTCACAACTTCATTAAAGGAACATCCGAATATTGAAGTAATTTCGGAAGAAGTAGCTGACATTCTAGAAGGAATAACGATTATAGCTACGGGACCGCTAACAAGCCCAAATCTGTCTAGCCGCTTAAAAGAGCTGACAGGTGAGGAATATTTGTATTTTTATGATGCAGCTGCTCCGATTATTGAAAAAGAAAGTATTGATTTAGAGAAGGTTTATTTGAAATCCAGATATGATAAAGGGGAAGCAGCTTATTTAAACTGTCCGATGACAGAGGAAGAATTCGACCGTTTTTATGAAGCCCTCGTGTCAGCAGAAGTTGTCCCATTAAAAGAATTTGAGAAAGAAATTTACTTTGAGGGTTGTATGCCAATAGAGGTAATGGCAGCTCGCGGTAAAAAAACATTACTTTTCGGACCAATGAAGCCGGTTGGACTCGAGCATCCTGAAACAGGAAAGCGCCCTTTTGCGGTTGTTCAGCTGAGACAGGATGATGCAGCGGGAACATTATATAATATTGTCGGATTCCAAACTCATTTAAAATGGGGTCCGCAAAAAGAGGTAATCCGGTTGATCCCTGGTTTGGAAAATGCTGAGATTGTCCGTTATGGGGTTATGCACCGTAACACATTCATTAATTCACCAAAGGTTTTAAAGCCAACCTATCAATTTAAAGAACGCGAAACCTTATTATTCGCCGGACAAATGACAGGTGTCGAAGGGTATGTGGAGTCAGCTGCAAGCGGACTGGTGGCTGGTATTAATGCAGCCAGACTGGCCCAAGGCAAAGAACCAGTTGTATTTCCTGAGGAAACAGCAATGGGCAGTATGGCACATTATATTACGAACACAAACTCTAAAACCTTCCAGCCGATGAATGTGAACTTTGGATTATTTAAGCCGTTAGATGAAACCATTAAAAATAAACAAGAGCGTAATGAGCAATTGGCCAATCGAGCATTGGAAACAATTCAAAATTTTGTGAAAAAAGTGTAAAATAAATTGCAAGGGCTATCTGAATATGGTACTATTTAGTAGCCCTTGTGAGGTGATTACATGGATAATGTAAAAGCTCTATCTGAATTTAAAGAGTATATGCAAATTGAAAAAAATTACTCATCTCTCACAGTACTGCATTATACAAAGGATATTGAGTCGTTTTTTCAATTTATGAAGGAACAGGGTATCGTAAATCTCGCTAAGGCAGAGTATTTTGATGCCAGGCTTTTTGTTTCCAAGCTGTTTGATGAATCATATAAGAGATCTAGTATTTCCAGGAAAATTTCCTCGCTGAGAAGCTTTTATGCTTACTTAATGAGGGAAGGGAAAGTCGAACAAAATCCTTTCCAAATGCTCGCACTGCCAAAAAAAGAAAAGCGCTTGCCTTCTTTTTTTTATGAGGTGGAAATGGAGAAGCTGTTGCAGAGTCAATTTGATGACGGGCCAATCGGGCAACGGGATCAGCTGCTTTTAGAACTGCTTTATTCAACAGGAATCCGGATTAGTGAAGCAGAAAGCTTAAAGCTCGAAAACATAGACTTTTCCGTAGGCACAATTCTTGTATATGGAAAAGGAAAAAAAGAGCGATATATCCCATTTGGGAGTTATGCCCGCGATTTACTTCGTATATACATAAATGACGGGAGACAACAGCTTTTACAAAAAGGGAAGAAAAATCACTCTTTTTTGTTTGTCAACTTTCGGGGTGGTCCTCTAACGGCTCGCGGAATGCGTGATATCTTAAACAAAATTATGGATCAGGCAGCGATGCATGCTCATATCCATCCTCATATGCTGCGGCATACGTTTGCTACGCATATGCTGAATAACGGTGCAGATTTACGTTCGGTCCAAGAGTTATTAGGACATAGCAATCTTTCATCTACCCAGGTCTATACACATGTAACAAAAGAGCATTTACGAAAAACGTATCAGTCATTTCATCCGCGTGCTTAAGTGTAACTCGAGAAGGAGGAAATCAAATGTCTAACTTTCATGCTACAACGATATTTGCAGTCCAGCACAATGGAAAATGTGCAATGGCTGGAGATGGACAGGTTACCTTTGGAAATGCAGTGGTAATGAAGCATACTGCCAGAAAGTTAAGAAGGTTGTTTGGAGGAAAGGTATTGGCAGGCTTTGCGGGTTCTGTTGCTGATGCATTCACCCTTTTCGAAATGTTTGAGGGCAAGCTTGAAGAGTTTAACGGGAACTTACAAAGAGCTGCAGTTGAATTGGCCAAACAATGGCGAAGTGATAAAGTTTTGCGAAAGCTCGAAGCGATGCTGATTGTTATGAATCAGACGCATATGCTTTTAATTTCAGGTACGGGTGAAGTCATCGAGCCAGATGATGGAATTATAGCAATTGGTTCAGGTGGGAATTATGCTCTTGCTGCCGGGAGAGCCTTAAAGCGCAATGCAGGTGAGTATCTTGATGCTCACGCGATTGCAAAAGCAGCATTAGAAACGGCAGCAGAAATTTGCGTTTATACGAATCATGAAATTATCATAGAGGAGCTGTAAACATGGTGAATCTAGCGAAGGGAAACGCAACTTATTTAACACCTCGACAAATTGTGGAACGATTAGACCAATATATCATTGGCCAAAAAGATGCAAAGAGGGCGGTAGCTGTTGCATTAAGGAATCGTTTTCGCCGGAGCCAGCTGCCTGAAAAGCTAAGAGATGAAATTAGTCCAAAAAATATTTTAATGATTGGACCAACTGGAGTAGGGAAAACAGAAATTGCAAGACGCATGGCGAAGCTGGTAGGAGCTCCATTTGTGAAGGTTGAGGCAACAAAATTTACAGAAGTAGGTTATGTCGGCCGGGATGTTGAATCAATGGTTCGCGACCTTGTGGAAACATCTGTAAGGCTTGTTAAGGAAGAAAAACTGCTCAGTGTTCGTGAAAAAGCCGAAAAAAATGCCAATAAACGATTGGTAGAGTTACTAGTACCAGGCAAAAAGAAACAAACGAATATGAAAAACCCTTTTGAAATGCTGTTTGGCGGAGGCGATCAAAATGACGATCAGCAATCCAACAATGATGATCACAATCTGATTGAGCGCCGAAAGATTGTCAAAGAAAAGTTAGACTTAGGTGAACTTGAAAACGAGTACGTAACCGTTGAAGTCGAAGAACAGCAGCCATCTATGTTCGATTTACTCCAAGGTTCTGGAATGGAACAAATGGGGATGAACATGCAGGATGCCCTAAGCAGCCTGATGCCGAAAAAGAAAAAGCGAAGAAAGCTTACAGTCCGGGAAGCAAGAAAAGTCATTGCGAATGAGGAAGCCAATAAGCTTATTGATATGGATGAAGTAACATCCGAAGCGATATTCAGAGCTGAACAAACCGGTATCATTTTTATCGATGAAATTGATAAAATCGCAAGCCGCGGCAATCAGACTTCAAACGCAGACGTTTCAAGGGAAGGCGTACAGCGGGATATCCTGCCAATTGTTGAAGGATCTACAGTTGTTACAAAGTATGGTTCAGTAAAAACCGATCATATTCTGTTCATGGCAGCCGGGGCTTTTCATACGGCAAAGCCATCCGATTTGATTCCTGAACTGCAAGGACGATTCCCAATTCGGGTCGAGCTAGGAAAATTATCGGCTGAAGACTTTGTCAGAATTTTAGTAGAACCTGATAATGCCTTAATTAAACAATACAAAGCATTATTAGAAACAGAAGGTATACAAATTGAATTTTCTGACGATGCTATTCGTAGAATTGCCGAAATCGCTTTTGATGTGAATCAAAACACAGATAATATCGGGGCTAGAAGATTACATACAATTTTAGAAAAGCTGCTGGAGGATCTTTCATTTGAAGGGCCTGATATCAACTTAGAAACAGTTAAAATTACAAAAGAGTATGTGGATGATAAGCTAAGTGCGATTTCAAAAGACAAAGATTTAAGTCAATTCATACTTTAATTAAGTGTGGCCCCCCTTCATTTAAGGAGGAAAACACTTAAGCCAGACAACTCACAGCTTAAAATAAAAAAATAAATAGGATGCAGCAAGCAATGTAGTAGGAGGAAGAACAATGGATTTATTATCAAAAACAAGAAAAATTAATGCGATGCTTCAAAAAGCAGCAGGAAAACCTGTTAATTTCATGGATATGGCCAACACTTTAAGTGAAGTCATTGAAGCAAATGTGTATGTGTTAAGCCGCAGAGGGAAATTACTAGGTTTTGCCATTAATCAGCAAATTGAAAATGAGCGTATGAAACAAATGCTCGCTGAACGCCAATTTCCAGAAGAATATACTAAAAATTTATTTAGTATCCAAGAAACTTCTCCAAATCTTGACGTTTATAGTGAGCATACAGCTTTCCCGGTAGAAAATAGAGATCTGTTTAAAAACGGGTTAACTACAATAGTTCCGATTAACGGCGGAGGAGAAAGATTAGGTACGCTCATTCTCGCTAGGGTAAACGCTGAGTTTTCAGATGACGATTTAATTTTAGCTGAATACGGGGCTACTGTAGTAGGAATGGAAATTCTCCGTGAAAAATCAGAAGAAATTGAAGAGGAAGCTCGAAGTAAAGCAGTTGTTCAAATGGCGATCAGTTCACTTTCTTATAGCGAATTAGAAGCAATTGAACATATTTTTGAAGAATTAAGCGGTAAAGAAGGCCTTTTAGTTGCTTCTAAGATTGCAGACAGAGTCGGGATTACCCGTTCTGTAATCGTCAATGCACTTAGAAAGCTGGAAAGTGCTGGTGTTATTGAATCCCGTTCATTAGGGATGAAAGGTACCTATATCAAAGTTTTAAATGATAAATTCTTAGATGAACTTGAAAAACTAAAAACTTCTTGATAAAAATGAATAGTTTGTTCTGAACAGACAAAATCAGTTTAGACAGTCTTAAAAAACACATGGCTTTTTCGATTGAAAAGGCCATGTGTTTTTTTGTCGAATCAAAGTATGTAATTTTGGCAAAGTCAAATCAATTTATTTTGTGTATTTTATATTAATAAAATTTTTTTTGCGTAAAAAAGGAAGGATTTTGTTACAGTTGAAACATTACTGAAAATTTGAACAAAAAGGGAATGAAAATAGGTTAGAAAAATTTTCCTAATGGAGAAAAAGTCAATATTCATGCGGTTTCGACACTGTTTTTTCGACAAACTTCTATTTCCAGAATTTCATGATACTGGTTAATTGCCAAAATTCGACTAGCGGGCAATCCCATTTACCTCTTGAGAAAATAGGAAAATAGACATAGTAAAATGTCGTTTTACTTCATAGACATATGGGGCGTTTATCATTAGAATAGTTATTATATTAGGTTTATCTTCCAGTATTTTTTCAAGTGTTACATTTCAATTACGCGAGGTGATCTTTGTGAAATTATTTTCTGATATCTTTACTTCGCTCGAACAGGGGTTACAATATTCGACAACAAAACAAAAAGCCATTTCAGACAATATTGCAAATGTCGACACTCCCAACTATAAGGCGAAGACAGTTACCTTCCAAGATACACTTCAAAAGGCGACATTAGAAATTAATGCCTATAGAACCGACGCAAGACATTTTACCTTCACTGCAAATACCAATAGCAGTCCTGTTATTGAAGCAAAATCCACGCTTGTTTACAACAACAATGGAAATAGTGTTGATATGGATAAGGAAATGGCAGATTTGGCAAAAAACCAAATTTATTACAATGCTTTAATTGACAGACTTAGCAGCAAGTTTTCATCCCTGCAAAATGTCATAAAGGGAGGACAATAAGATGAACGCCTTTAACAGTTTTAATATTACTTCATCAGCGCTTTCTGCCCAAAGGCTTAGAATGGATGTTATTTCGTCTAACATGGCCAATGCCGATACAACCCGGGCTGAACTCGTTAATGGCGAATGGCAGCCGTACCGGAGAAAAATGGTTGTGCTAGAATCAGAAAACAGCTTTTCAGGTCTATTAAATCGGGCTATGAATAACAAATCAGCGGACGGGGGAGTGGCCGTAACGAATGTAGTGGATGATCAAACTCCTTTTAATCTTGTCTATGACCCAAGCCATCCTGATGCCAATGAACAAGGCTATGTTGAAATGCCGAATGTTGATCCGTTAAGAGAGATGGTAGATCTTATAAGTGCAACAAGATCATATGAAGCCAACGTAACGGTATTGAATGCGACAAAAGCAATGATGATGAAAGCTTTAGAAATTGGGAAATAGAGGGGGAATTTAAATGATTAATCCAATATCCGGTCCAGCCCTGCCAACTGCTGCTGCTGCGAATACAGAGCGTACAAGTCCATTTGAAGCTCAGAAATCATTTTCTTCATGGTTAAAAGATTCGATTGAACAGGTTAATAAAGCTCAAGTTGAATCAGATCAGATGACCCAGAAATTAATTCAGGGAGAAGATGTAGAATTACACGAAGTTATGATTGCTGCTTCAAAAGCAAGTGTTACGTTACAAGCTACAATTGAAGTAAGAAATAAAGTAGTTGATGCTTATAAAGAAGTTATGAGAATGCAACTATAAGTTTTTCTTTTGTAGAGGATTTCCACGCTTGGTAAGCGTGTATGTACTCGGGGGATAAGAATGAATGAATCGCTTCTAAGACAATTAAAGGGAATACAAACATTTTGGAAAGAGCGAACAAGGCAGCAAAGATTAGCGTTCGTGTCTGCCATATTAATCATCTTTATTAGTCTAACCGTTATTATTTTACTAGCTTCAAAGAGTAATATGGTTCCTTTATACAGTAATTTATCGCCTTCCGAAACGGGTGTCATTAAAGAAACATTAGATGGCAGAGGAATTGACTCCGTTATTACAGATGGGGGAACGACGATTTCGGTTCCAGAACAATTTGTAGATACGCTAAAAGTTGAATTAGCTGCTGAGGGGATCCCTGATTCTGGTCAGATCGATTATTCCTTCTTTAGCGATAACGCTGGAATCGGGACAACAGAACAAGAGTTTAATGTAATGAAGCTTGATGCCATGCAAACAGAACTTGCTAATCTCATCAAAGGGATTGATGGTGTCGAGGATGCCCAAGTGATGCTAAGTCTGCCTGAGCAAGGAATTTTTGTCAGCGATGCAGCAGGTGAAGCATCCGCATCGATTGTTTTACATACGAAACCGGGTTATTCATTTAGCCAAGATCAGATTTTTTCTTTATACCATTTAGTTTCTAAAAGTGTTCCAAACCTTCCTACTGATAATATCGTCATCATGAACCAATATTTTGAGTATTTCGACCTAAATAATAACGGAAATATACAAGGCAGTACGATTTTTCAGGCACAGTATGAGATGCAGAAGCAAATCGAACGTGATATTCAAAGAGAAGTTCAGCGGATGTTAGGTACAATCATGGGGCAAGACAAAGTTGTGGTATCTGTCACAACGGATATTGATTTTACCCAAGAAAACAGAGAAGAAACATTGGTTGAGCCTGTTGATGAAGAAAACATGGAAGGGATCACGATTAGTGCACAGCGACTGACAGAAACCTTTACAGGTAATGCTGAACAGGCGGCAGGTGTCCCTCAAGGTGAGGATCCGACTGATCCGCTCAATCAATATATGGGCACTGACGGATCAAATGGAGACTACGAACGAATCGAAGAAACGATAAACAATGAAGTCAATCGGATTCGAAAGGAAATTGTAGAAAGTCCTTATAAAATCAAGGATGTCGGCATTCAAGTCATGGTTGAGCCTCCTGTGCCGGATGATCCTAACTCTCTCCCAGAAGGAACGGTTGAAGATATTACTCAAATGCTAAGTACGATTGTAAGAACCTCTATACATAAAGATGCAGAATCTGAAGAAATCTCAGACCAAGTGCTTGAAGATAAAATTGTTGTTTCCGTTCAGCGCTTTAATGGAAAAACTGAAATGCCTTCTAATTCTGCCGGTCAATTACCGTGGTGGATTTATGCGGTTGGCGGTGTGCTCATTCTATTAATCATTATTTTACTCGTTCTATTTATGAGGTCACGGTCAAGTCAAGCTCAGCAAGATTATATTTTCGATGAGGAAGAAGCAACACCGATTCATGTGCCAGACTTAAACGAAGAGAAAGAAACGGAAGGAACTGTAAAACGGAAGCAATTAGAACAGCTGGCTAAAAATCATCCAGAAGAATTTGTAAAACTTCTTCGTTCTTGGTTAACACAGGATTAGGGGGGATACGATGAAAAAAGATACGAAGGAATTAACCGGCAGACAAAAAGCAGCTATTTTACTTATCTCCCTTGGCCCTGAAGTTTCAGCTTCAGTCTATAAGCATTTATCAGAAGAAGAAATCGAACAGCTTACTCTAGAAATCTCTGGAGTCAGAAAAGTCGATGCGATTGCAAAAGAAGAAGTATTAGATGAATTCCATAGCATCGCGCTTGCTCAGGACTATATATCACAAGGCGGGATTGGGTATGCCAAAATGGTGCTTGAAAAAGCACTCGGACATGAACAGGCTAATCTAATCATTAATCGTTTAACATCTTCCTTACAGGTTAAACCCTTTGATTTTGCAAGGAAAGCAGATCCTAGCCAAATTTTAAACTTTATCCAAAATGAACATCCGCAAACAATTGCACTCATTTTATCTTACTTAGATCCGGCACAAGCTGGACAAATCTTATCGGAACTGCCGCAAGAAGTCCAGGCCGATATTGCTAAGCGGATTGCTCTAATGGACCGGACTTCGCCAGAGGTTATTAACGAAGTGGAGGAAATTTTAGAGCGAAAGCTTTCAACCACAGTGACTCAGGATTATACGCAAACGGGCGGAATTGAAGCGGTAGTTGAAGTGTTAAACGGGGTTGACCGGGCTACGGAAAAAACGATTTTAGATGCATTAGAGATTCAGGATCCCGAGCTTGCAGAAGAAATCAAGAAACGAATGTTTGTCTTTGAGGATATTGTTACATTGGACAACCGTTCGATTCAGCGCGTTATTCGTGATTGTGAAAATGAAGATCTTCTTTTTGCTCTTAAAGTGGCCAGTGAAGAGGTTAAAGAAATTATCTTTAAAAATATGTCCCAGCGTATGGCTGACACCTTTAAGGAGGAAATGGAGTTAATGGGTCCTGTCCGATTAAGGGATGTTGAAGAGGCTCAATCGAGAATCGTTGCCATCATAAGAAGACTTGAGGATGCAGGAGAGATTATCATAGCCAGAGGCGGAGGAGATGATATCATTGTCTAAAGTTTTAAAGGCATCTCCACTGGCAAATCTGCAGCAGCAAAAAGTCATCGGAGTCCAATCCTTCTATACGCAGCAAATTGAACAGAAAATAGAAGAAGACCCCGAGAAAATGGCCCAGCACATTATATCTGAAGCAAAGATAGAGGCTGATCGAATCATTCATTCTGCCTATCATAAGCAAGATTCGATCCAACAAGAACTTGAGAAAGCTAAAGCTGAATGGGAAATTGAAAAAGAACAGCTGAAAGCAAAAGCGAATGCACAAGGCTATGAAGATGGTCATCAGGAAGGATTAAAGCAGGGGTACGAGCAAGTCCAAGCTCTTATTCAGCAAACTAATTCAATTGTTGATAAAGCCAAGGAAGATTATTACGCACATTTGCAAGCATCCGAGAGAACGATCGTAGAACTTGCGATGAAAATTGCTGAAAAAATAATTGGTGAAAAATTGCAAGAGAGTGAAGCCTACATTAGTTATACAAAACAGGCAATTGAGCAGGTAAAGAACCAAAAAACAGTGTTTGTGTACGTTCATCCGGAACACTATGAAGAATTAATACAAATCAAGCAAGAGTTAAAGCTGATTCTTCCTGCCGAAGCTGAGATATACATCTATGCAAACCCTGAACTGAATAGTACAGGCTGTTACATTGAAACAGAAGGCGGTAAGCTCGATGCCAGTGTAGAGGTCCAGCTTACACAGGTCAAAGCTCATTTGTTGGAGTGGCTAGAGGAGGATGACCATTGAAGGCACAAGACCTCATTCCAATGATTGACCAAATCGTCCCATATAAACGGTATGGAAAAATTAAAAGGGTTATCGGACTTTTACTTGAATCACAAGGACCAGCAACCTCAATCGGGGATGTCTGTTACATTTATACAGGTTCTGGCCGGAAGAAAATTTTGGCAGAAGTAATTGGCTTTCGTGAAGATTATTGTGTGTTGATGCCCTACAGTACGATTCAGGAAATTTCACCCGGAAGTTTAGTTGAAGCGCTCGGGAAACCTCTGGAGATAAAGGCGGGCTCGGCACTGATTGGACAAGTGGTGGATGCGCTTGGGTTCCCTTTGGATGGTTCTACTTTACCTAAAGGATTGGTTCCTGTCCAAACAGAGCAGCAGCCTCCCAATCCGTTAAAACGGCCAACTATAAATGAAATTATTTCTGTAGGTGTGCGTGCAATAGATTCATTGCTTACGGTTGGGAAAGGACAAAGAATTGGTATTTTTGCCGGCAGTGGTGTCGGAAAAAGCACCTTGCTTGGAATGATGGCGAAAGAAACCCAGGCAGATGTGAACGTGATTGGTCTGATCGGAGAACGTGGCAGGGAGGTAAAAGAGTTCATTGAAAGAGATCTTGGCGATGAAGGCTTAAAAAAATCAGTAGTGGTTGCAGCCACCTCAGACCAGCCTGCTTTAATGAGAATTAAGGGTGCCTTAACGGCAACGGCAATTGCTGAGCATTTTCGCGACCAAGGCGCTAACGTTCTTCTGATGATGGACTCCGTTACCAGGGTTGCGATGGCACAAAGAGAAATTGGTTTAGCAATCGGCGAACCTCCAACCACTAAAGGATACACACCATCCGTTTTCGCCTTATTACCAAGACTTCTCGAGCGTACGGGAACTAGTGAAAAAGGTTCAATTACGGCATTTTATACAGTTCTCGTCGATGGTGATGATCTGAATGAACCGATTGCTGATACAGTCAGAGGGATTCTGGATGGGCATTTCGTGTTGGATCGTTCCCTTGCTAATCAAGGTCACTTTCCAGCGATCAACATCTTAAACAGTGTAAGCCGCTTAATGAATCAGCTCGTTACTCCAGAGCATCTAAAAGCAGCAGAAATGCTTCGTGAAACATATGGTAAGTATTTGCAATCAGAAGATTTGATTCAAATCGGCGCTTATAAAAAAGGCGCTTCACGAGAAATTGATGAGGCCATCCGGCTTTATCCAAAAATAAAAGATTTTCTTAAACAAAAAACCAACGAAAGAAGCAGCTTTGAAAAAAGTTTACAGCTTCTCGGGCACGTAATGGAGGAGGGTATTTAAGATGAATTATATATTTCGCTATGAGTCCCTGCTCTCAATTAAGGAAAAAGAGAAAGATCAGGCCAGAAACGACTATCAAGCTTCTATTACCCAGTTCGAACAAGCAGCAAACCAGCTTTATGAATTGTTAAAGAAAAAAGAGGAGCTTGAAGCGAATCAAGAGTATGCCCTATCAACGTCTGGATTAAGTGTTCTTGAGATTAAGCAGCTGCAGCAATATCGAAAGAATCTCGAAGAAACCATTTCAATGGTGCAAAAAAAGGTTTCACAAGCGCGGCAAACTATGCAAATTAAGCAGTTCGAATTACAAAAAAGTGACGTTGAAGTAAAGAAATATTCAAAATTAAAAGAACGAGATCAGATTCAGTTTCAGCTTCTTACCAAAAAAGAGGAAGCAAAAGGAATGGATGAGGCGGCTATCAGACAGTTTACGAATCTAAAATTCAGGTGAAGCAAATGGAAAAAGTGATTGATAGACATTTAAACGAAAAATCAGGCTCAAAAGGTAAACGATTCGTATTATGGATTATCCTGCCTTTGCTGCTCGTTCTAATAATTGGTCTGGCTGTTATGAGTATTTCAGGTATTAATATTTTTGAAAAAGCAGAAGAGTTAAGCATTAACATTCCATTCCTGCCAAAACAAACCGATGAAGCCGAAAATCGGATTGAATCCAGTGAACTCATCGCCCTGCAGGGACAAATAAAGGATCAGGAATCACAAATGGATGAGCTAAAAAGCACGATATTGGAAAAAGATCAATCGATCGCAGAGCTGCAACAGGAAATTGAACAACAATCTCTTATTATTGAAGAACTAAGAGAGGTTCAAGAAGACAATAAACGAGAATTTAATGAAATTGTCTCGACTTTTGAATCGATGTCAGCGAAAAATGCGGCACCTATTTTAATAGAAATGGATGAGTTTGTTGCCCTGCAAATTTTATCACGGGTCGATGAAGAAACACTGGCATCCATTCTCGAGAATATGCCGCCAGCAGATGCAGCCCGCTTTGCACAAAGCCTAACCGTTTTTATTCCAACTGAATAAAAAATACTCCCTGAAAGGAGGTGAAACATAGTTGAATGTAGCGAGTATACAAGCACCAGTTCAACTGTCACAGCATGCAGTTCATCATAGTGAATTTGGAAAAATAGAGGGATTTGCGACGTTTCTGCAAGCAGCCAAAGGACAAAGCTCGACCATACATAATGAACTTAGAAACGGCGAAACAATCTCTGATCAAGATGTAAAAGACTTACTAGCCTTGCTAACACTGGAAACGGGTTCAGACATAAATAGCCTCTCAGATTGGTTGAACGGTGAAGAGGATGCCATTCTTCAGCTTGATTCCCTAATGTTTGTAAAGGAAGAAGATATTCCATTTGAACTGTTTGCCTTCTTACAGAATGTTACTGCCATGAATACTGAGGACTTGTTAAGCTTTTTAACAGAATACACAGGACAGGCAGGACAAATAGGTCAGATGGACATCAAGCAAGTGGCATCATTTGAAACCTGGGCACAAACAGCTGCTCAAATCGAATTAAGTATTTCAAAGGGAGAAGCCCCTAATGTGCTTAAAATTCTGGAAATGCTTAAAATGGTTGAACTAGCCGGAAGCCGTTTATCTCTTCCAGCAAAAGAAGCTGCAGCACTAGAACATTTACAGCAGTCGTTAGGCAAGATCCGGGAAAATTTAGAAATCTTTCTTAAACAGTCAAAAAAACAGCCGCTATTTGACCGGATTCTAGAAAGCTATCAGGCAATGAAAAACTCGGGGAATGAGCTAACGAGTGAAAAACTTACATTAAATGCTGTTGCGAATGAAAAGCTCGCTGCAAACTCAGGATTGAATGAAAGCTCTGTTAAAGCATTCGAAGGGAATTTGTCCTTTTTGACGCAAATCAAACAGCCAATTGTTACCAATAGTCAAACGAATACAAAGCCAGTTTCCTTTGAGCAATTCACAGAAATGCTCACAAAGATGATACAAAAAAGCAGTTTCTCTCATTTAGAGGGAACACAAAAGCTGTTGGTTAAATTGCATCCGGAACATCTTGGAACGCTAAGAATCGAACTGGTAAGACAAGATGGAATAATTACAGCAAAGCTTTTAACGTCGACTCAGGCAGCAAAGGAACTAATAGAATCCCAGCTTCAAGGATTTAGAAATGCAATGGGACAAGCTGTTCAAATCGATAAGATCGAGGTTATAGAGAATTACACACAACCGCAAGAACGTTCTTTCTATAACAAGGAACAAGAACACAAGCAGCAATCAGGACAACAGCAAAACAAACATAAAAATAACAGCCAGTCTGAAAATGAACAGATTCAGTTTCAAGATGTGTTATTTGAATTAATAGTGTAGGCGGGTGATAGGATGACAAACACGATTCATCCCTCTTTACTTTTATCTTCGGTTCAGTCGGAAAGAGAAGTGAAAGATGGAAGCAGTCTTGGCAAGGACGAGTTTTTACAGATTTTAATCACACAGCTTCAGAATCAAGACCCTACGAATCCGATGCAAGACAGGGAATTTATCGCGCAGATGGCGACGTTTTCGAGCCTGGAGCAAATGATGAATCTTTCCGAGTCGTTTGACAAATTTGTTCAGCAGGAGCTCACGTCTTCTCTATTAAACTATCAGCAGTTAATTGGGAAGGATGTTTCCTATGTGCAAATCTTGGAAGGCAAAGAAGGACTAGAAGTTGTAGAGGGAAAGGGTAAGGTACTAGGCATTGAATTCATTGAAGGACAAATTTTATTGAATCTGGAAGATGGTACGACGATTACCCCTGGTGATTTAACGGAGATTAATCAATTCTCAACTCCACAGTCCATTGTAGATGCGAGCCATATGATTGGTCTAACTGTAACTTGGCTTGATGAAGCTGGTACTGAAATAACATCTTTGATTGAAGCGGTTTCTTATAAAAACGGCGAGCTCAAATTTTTGACTGCGGATGAAAAAAGTATCACACAAGATCAAATAGTAAAAGTGCTGCAGGGAGAATGAGAAAAGATGAAACCAATTTATGTTTCTAATTTTCCTAAGCTGCCAATAGTTCAAACCAGTAAAACTCAACCGCAGCCAAGCCAAGCACAAGGAAGCTCATTTTCCAATCATTTAAAAGAGGCTATTCAGCAGCAATCAGGCTTAAAAGCCAGTAAGCATGCAATGGAACGAATGAATGAGAGAGGGATTCAGCTCGATGAATCAAGCTGGTCCAAATTGCAAAGTAAAGTGCTAGAAGCAAAACAGATGGGATTGAAAGAATCCCTGGTGTTAATGAAAGATTCAGCTTTTATCGTGAGTGCCAACAACGAAACGATTATTACAGCAATGTCACGGAAGGAAGCTAATGAACAGATCTTTACAAATATCACGGGAACTATTGTATTGGAATAAGCCTGGACCAATAACGGAGGGCTTAAAGCTGCCGACTGACAGAAGCAGCTAATTGAATAATTTCTAGAGAGGAGAATGAAGAATGCTTCGTTCGATGTATTCAGGAATAAGCGGATTAAAGAACTTTCAAACCAAGCTTGATGTAATTGGAAATAACATTGCCAACGTAAACACATATGGCTTCAAAAAAGGAAGAGTCACCTTTAAAGACACAATGAACCAAACGATGGCAGGTGCTACGGCTGCCCAAGGAAATATGGGGGGTAAAAACCCGATGCAGGTTGGTCTGGGAGCAACATTAAGTTCAATTGACACGATTGATACCCAAGGAAGCTTGCAAACGACTGGCAGATCGCTGGATTTAGCGATTAACGGTGACGGTTACTTTGTTGTCGCACAAGGAGAATCATTGTTCTACACTCGTGCAGGGAACTTTTATCTGGATGATGAAGGAACGCTTGTTACGGCTGATGGATATAAAGTGCAATCCTATCAAAATGGTGTGTTAAACGACATTATGATCAACGTGAATGCGGCGCTTCCGGCAAGGCAAACAACTGAGATTGTATTAGCGGGTAACTTACCAAATGATGCTGTTGGAACACAAAGTATTTCGCAACAAATAAAAATTATTGATTCACTCGGCCAATCTCACACCATTGATGTTGAAATAGCTCCTAATGCAACTCAAGGGGACTGGGATATTACATTTACTAATAACCAACTTGGTTCTAGTTCTACTCCTACTACTGTTAGATTTCAAGCAGGAGATCCGACTACAGTCACTATTCCACTAGATACTAACAACGATGGAAATGCAGAGTCTGTTACGTTTGCATTAGATATTAGTGGTCTAACCAACAATCCAGGCTCCATCACAGCAATGGCAACAGCAGACGGTAATACGGCTGGAGCTTTAGAAAGCTATAACATTGGCGGATACGGTGAAATTAACGGAGTATACTCCAATGGACTCGTTGTAAATCTTGGTCAATTAGCATTAGCTAAATTCAGTAACCCTTCAGGTTTGGAGAAGGCTGGAAATAATCTTTACCGTGAAAGTGTTAACTCCGGCCGGCCAAATAATGGCGTACCTGGCGAGGGATTCGGGTCGATTGCATCCAGTTCACTTGAAATGTCAAATGTGGATCTTTCGGAAGAGTTTACGGAAATGATCGTTGCGCAACGCGGATTCCAGGCTAACACACGAATTATTACAACTTCGGATGAGATCCTCCAAGAACTCGTAAACTTAAAACGGTAGTAAAGGAGGGAGGAGGCCGGTCCTTTCATAACCCGGCCTCCGCTTAATCGTGATAACACTGACAAAACTAAATGGAAAAGAATTTTCTCTTCATGCTGTGTATATTGAGACGATTGAAGCTTTTCCGGATTGTACCATTACCCTGACAAATGGAAAGAAATTTGTAGTTAAAGAGTCTGTTGAAGAAGTTGAGAAACGCATCGAAGCCTTTTATATGAGGGTAGGCTTATTCCGTGTAATGGCACAAGGAGGGGAGCTTCATGAACAATAAATTGTTAACTACGTTATTTGCACTTCTATTAGCTGTCGTTTTAGTAGGAGCAGGTGCTCTGTTAGTCCTATTAAAGTTTGATAGAGAAGGAGAGGCTGAGTCGAAAGCCGCATCCATTGATGAAGTGCTGGAAGCATCTGTTGACATCCCAGAAATTACAACCAATCTGTTAAGCGGGGATTTCATCCGAATCGCTTTTAAAATCCAAACAGACAGTACAGAAACAAAAGAAGAGTTAGAGAAACGATCTTTTCAGGTTAATAACTTAATTATTAAAAAGCTTGCCAATATGGAGGCTGCCGATTTTCAAGGGAGTCAAGGAAAAATTGACTTAGAAGATTCCCTTAAGTCAGAAATTAATGACCTTTTAACAAAAGGTGAAATTGTGCAGGTGTATATAACCTCTAGTGTTCTCCAATAGAAGAAGCAAGGCAGTATGGGGGTGAAGAGATGTCAAGTGAAATACTTTCCCAAAATGAAATAGACGCCCTCCTCTCAGCATTATCTACAGGCGAAATGGATGCAGATGAGCTGAAAAAGGAGCAAGCTGAGAAAAAGGTAAGGGTTTATGATTTTAAAAGGGCGTTACGGTTTTCTAAAGACCAAATCAGAAGTTTAACACGGGTTCATGAAAACTTTGCACGTCTGCTTACGACCTTTTTTTCGGCACAACTTAGAACTTACGTCCAAATTTCGGTAGCTTCTGCGGACCAAATTCCCTATGAGGAATTTATTCGATCCATCCCCAAAATGACGATTCTAAATGTGTACGAAGTACCGCCTCTTGATGGGCGGATCATTATGGAAATCAATCCAAATGTTGCGTATGCGATGGTAGATCGTGTGCTTGGCGGAAAAGGAATAAGCTTGAACAAGGTAGACACCTTAACTGAAATTGAAACAAGGATCATGAAGAATTTATTTGAAAGAGCGATCGAAAACTTGGCAGAGGCCTGGTCAACCATTACCGAAATTGATCCGATTTTGTCTGATTTTGAGGTAAATCCTCAGTTTTTACAGATGGTATCACCGAATGAGACCGTTGTGGTTATTTCGCTTAACACGGTCATTGGCGAGTCAAGCGGCATGATTAATATTTGTATTCCGCACGTTGTACTTGAACCGATCATCCCAAAGTTATCTGTTCACTATTGGATGCAAACCGCAAAAAAGGAAATGCAGCCTGAGGATCTTCAATCGCTTGAAAAAAACATCAGAAAAACGGAAGTTCCGATTGCGGCCATATTAGGTTCTGCTGACATATCGATTGAGGATTTTCTTTCTTTAGATATAGGTGATGTCATTCAATTAAACCAGAAAATCGACGAACCCTTGCAAGTTATTGTGGAAGGAATTCCAAAGTTTATTGCACAGCCAGGCAATTATCATCAAAAAATAGCAGTCCAAATTTTAGACACCTACAAAGGGGGAGATGAAGATGATGAGTGATGGCATGCTCTCTCAAGACGAAATCGATGCTTTGTTAAAAGGATCGAACTTAAATGACACAGATGAATCCGCAGATCCTGTTCTTGATGTGAAGGATTATTTTAATGACATGGAACTAGATGCCTTAGGAGAAATTGGAAATATATCCTTCGGAAGTTCTGCTACTGCTCTATCCACTCTCTTAAATCAGAAGGTAGAGATTACAACTCCTTCTGTGAGTTTAGTAGAGAAACGGAAATTATCTGAAGAATTCCCTCATCCTTATGTGGCGATAGAAGTTCAATATACGGATGGATTTTCAGGATCTAACCTGCTTGTGATCAGGCAAAATGATGCAGCTATTATCGCTGACCTGATGCTGGGAGGCGAGGGCAAGCCTGAAAATACGGACTTAGGGGAAATTCAGGTAAGTGCCGTTCAAGAAGCGATGAATCAGATGATGGGGTCTGCTGCGACATCGATGTCGACGATTTTTAATAAAAGAATTGATATCTCTCCTCCGGTCGTTGAATTGTTGGATGTTCCGCAAGGGGAAGGGACAGAGAAAATCCCAAATGATAACTACATTGTTAAGGTATCCTTCCGTTTAACCATTGGGACGTTAATTGACTCCAATATTATGCAGTTACTGCCAATTGAGTTTGCAAAATCAATGACAGAAGAGCTATTGAATCCACCAGCGGGAAATATTAGTGAGCATGAGTTTGCAAAAGAGCAAAGTGATGAAATTTTGCAGGAGGTGGTCCAATCGGTGGAACCACAATCTCAACCTATTCAAGATTCCTTGTCTGGTAATCAAGCAAATCAGTCAAGTAAGCAGGGAGCACTTGAGAAAAATGTGCAGCCGGCAGTATTTACTAGTTTTGAAGAGTTTAAGCCTGCGCAAACCGAAACAAAAAACTTAAATATGCTGCTTGATATCCCTTTACAAGTTACGGTTGAATTAGGACGGACGAAACGGTCTGTTAGAGAAATATTGGAGCTTTCATCAGGGTCCATTTTAGAATTAGACAAGCTTGCTGGAGAACCAATCGACATTCTGATTAATAACCGTTTAATTGCACAAGGAGAAGTTGTTGTCATTGATGAAAATTTTGGAGTTCGCGTAACGGATATCCTTAGTCAAAGCGACCGATTAAAAAAATTACGATAATACTATACAGACCAAGCTTAGGAGGTTACGAATATGGGACAAAAAATTTTAGTAGTGGATGATGCAGCATTTATGCGAATGATGATTAAAGATATATTAACGAAAAATGGGTTCGATGTAGTAGCTGAAGCAGAAAATGGAGCGCAAGCCGTGGAAAAATTCAAGGAACATCATCCTGACTTAGTGACAATGGATATTACAATGCCGGAGTTGGATGGGATTTCTGCGTTAAAAGAAATTAAGAAGCTAAATAGTGATGCAAAAGTTATTATGTGTTCAGCGATGGGTCAGCAAGCCATGGTAATCGATGCAATCCAGGCAGGAGCTAAAGACTTTATTGTAAAACCTTTTCAAGCCGATCGGGTGATAGAGGCCATCAGAAAAACCCTGGGATAATGAGCCGAGCGTTTATGGTTGAAGAGTTTCAAGGTTTTCAAGAAAGGAAGGTGCAGCAATGAAAAAACGGAGACAGGTCATTTTCTTATTTTTTATACTATTCTTTTTGGGTGTCCTTCCTTTCCAAACGGTTTCAACTGTTAAGGCTGATACAACGAGTGTTAAAGAATGGCTTGAGAATCCAGAACAATCTGAATCTCCTTCCCAAACTTCAACAGAAGAGGGGGCTCCCCCTGCTCAGGTAGGCATATCGATTCTTGATGTGATTAAAATGATTTTTTCTACTGTTTTGGTTATTACTCTTCTCTTGTTTGTCCTAAAGTGGGTGCAAAAAAAGGGCAGAAACTTCGCGAACCATGGGGTCATCGAAAACTTAGGGGGGACGACACTAGGGAATCAAAAAAGCATTCAGCTTGTAAAAATTGGAAATAGAGTTTACATAGTTGGGGTAGGAGAGACAGTCACTCTATTAAAAGAAATTGAAGATGAAGAAGAAATAAGAGAACTTTTTGAATCCCAGCAGAATCAGCCCAAGGAGTCTGTAAAGGGATGGAGTGAGTTGTTCATTGGAAAAAAAGACACCAAGCAAGATAGCCGTTTTTTGGATTCATTAAAAAACGAGCTTTTAAAGGTGAAACAGGATCGTAAAAAAGTAATCGATGAGTGGAAGGGAAAAAGGGGTCAAGACCATCATGAATGAATTTATGGAATTTTTTAATACCAGTGATCCGGCGAATGTTTCCACATCGGTCAAGCTCTTACTTTTACTAACCGTTTTATCTTTGGCGCCCAGTATCTTAATCTTAATGACTTGTTTTACAAGAATTGTCATCGTCTTGGGTTTTGTTCGGACAGGCTTAGCTACACAGCAAATGCCTCCCACTCAAGTCATAATTGGACTGGCATTGTTTTTAACTTTTTTCGTCATGGCGCCTACCTTCCAAGAGGTAAATGAAGAGGCATTAACTCCTCTTTTTAATGAAGAAATTAATCTTGAAGAGGCATATGAGCGGGCAGTGCTTCCGCTGAAGGAATTTATGAGTGCTCATACTAGACAAAAGGATTTGGCTTTGTTTATGAATTATGGCCAGTATCCTGCACCAGAATCAATTGAGGATATCCCATTAACAGCTCTAGTCCCGGCATTTGCCATCAGTGAAATTAAGACAGCTTTCCAAATTGGATTTATGATATTCATTCCGTTTCTAGTCATCGATATGATCGTGGCAAGTGTACTAATGTCGATGGGGATGATGATGCTTCCGCCGGTTATGATTTCCTTGCCATTTAAAATTTTATTGTTTGTGTTAGTGGATGGCTGGTATTTGGTGGTCGAGTCTTTACTTCAAAGTTTTTAAAGAAGGTGAATAGGTATGTCCCAAGAACAAGTCATTTATATTGCAGAACAAGGGATCTGGGCCGTCCTTTTAGTATCAGGACCATTACTGTTATTAGCCCTCGTGGTTGGACTAGTGGTCAGTATTTTTCAGGCAACCACACAAATCCAAGAGCAAACCTTAGCCTTTATCCCGAAAATTGTAGCTGTCCTTTTAGGAATTGTATTTTTTGGTCCCTGGATGCTCGGACAAATGCTGACGTATGCTCAAGGTGTATGGTCTAATCTATTGACATTTGTAGGATAAGAGGATGATAGAACTTATTCCTGGAATCCCAGCTTTTTTACTTATTTTTATTAGGGTTACAACTTTTTTCCTAGTTGTTCCTCTTTATTCTTATCGGACAATACCAAGTACTCATAAAGTAGGTTTTTCACTTTTTTTATCCTGGATTATGTATTACACCATCGATAAGCCTGCAGATGTCCTTACAGAGCATTTTTTTCTTGTATTAATCAAAGAGGTTCTATTTGGTTTGTTATTGGGATTAATTGCCTTTATTATCTTGGCAGCGATTCAGGTTGCAGGGGGCTTTATTGATTTTCAAATGGGTTTTGCGATTGCCAACGTGATTGATCCGCAGACGGGTGCGCAAAGTCCGCTTATGGGTCAATATTTTTATATCATAGCTCTTTTATTTTTATTAGCAGTAGATGGTCACCATTTATTATTAGATGCCATTTTTTACAGCTATGAATTTGTTCCTTTAGAACAGCTTTCTCTTCCGCTCGGCAGTCAGGAATTGGCGCTCTTTGTAACAAAAGCCTTTGCTTCGATGTTTCTGATAGCCTTCCAAATGTCACTGCCGGTCGTTGCATGTCTGTTTTTAATTGACGTTGCACTTGGAATCACAGCTAGAACGGTCCCGCAGTTAAACGTTTTTGTGGTGGGGCTCCCATTAAAAATAGCAGTAAGCTTTATTTTTATTATTATTACCTTTGGAGGCCTAATGGTTGTAGTCAGCTCTTTATTTGATCAAATGTTTTTTACAATGAGAGGGCTAATGGAGCTGTTATCCAGTTAAAGGGTGTGAGACAGTGGCTTATGTAAAACTAGACCTGCAGTATTTCGCGGGGGAAAAAACAGAAAAAGCAACACCGAAAAAAAGGCAGGATTCGCGAAAAAAAGGACAGGTAGCCAAAAGCCAAGATGTAGGAACATCCTTTATCATGCTGGCTGTGTTTTTTGGATTGTTAATGCTAGGTTCCTACTTTCTGGACTTATGTCTCGATTTATATAAGCAATCATTCACTGATTTTATACTCGTTGAAGTGACACCATCTAATATAGAAAGAATAATGATGGATGTGTTTATGATAATGGTTCAATTTCTTGCACCCGTCATGTTAGCCGCGATTGTGGCTGCGATTTTTTCGAACTATATTCAAATAGGATTTTTATTTACGACGGAAACGATTGCCTTTAAGTTAGAGAAAATTGATCCAATCAAAGGGTTTAAGCGGATCTTTTCAATGAGAGCTATTGTAGAGCTATTGAAATCAATTTTAAAGATCACTTTAATCGGCCTCATTACCTTCGCTGTCCTTTGGATTCATCTGGAAGACATTATGATGCTAGCTCAATATAGTGTCGGTGAATCAATGGCAGTTGTTGGGGATTTAACCGTACAAATGGGACTTTATGCATCTTTTGCATTGCTTGCTCTTTCCGGTCTCGATTATTTGTATCAGAAATATGATTTCGAAAAAAATATTCGGATGTCAAAGCAAGATATCAAAGACGAATATAAAAATATCGAAGGAGATCCACTTATCAAGTCAAAAATTAAGCAACGCCAGCGTGAAATGGCAATGCGAAGAATGATGCAGGAGGTTCCCCATGCAGATGTAGTCATAACGAACCCAACGCATTACGCGATTGCATTAAAATATGATGAAGCTAAACTGGACGCCCCCTATGTGGTTGCCAAAGGTGTTGATTTTGTTGCACAAAAAATCAAGTTTATTGCCAAAGAAAATGACGTGACTCTAGTTGAAAATCGGCCATTGGCCCGTGCCTTATATGATCAGGCTGATATTGGCCAAGCCATACCAGAAGAATTTTTCCAGGCAGTAGCTGAAATACTGGCAGTTGTTTATCAAACAAAAGGAAGCATTCCTGTTTCCTACAAGTAATACTGATTACCAATGGATCGACTGATCTGTTAAATGTGAGGAGATTTGTCATGCGGGCTAAAGATATATCTGTATTCATCGGTGTCATACTCATAGTTGCTATGCTTATTATACCGCTTCCAGGGTGGTTATTAAGTGTACTAATCATCATTAATATAACGCTTGCATTGGTAGTTCTTTTAACGGCCATGAATAACAAAGAGCCATTGGAATTAGCTATTTTTCCTTCGCTATTATTAATTTTGACTCTTTTTCGATTAGCGTTAAATGTATCAACAACCCGTGCAATATTAGCCCATGGTGATGCGGGGCAGGTTGTTGAAACCTTCGGAACTTTCGTTGTTGGCAACAATGTTTTAGTTGGCCTTGTTGTATTTTTAATATTGATTATTATCCAGTTTGTAGTCATCACCAAAGGTTCTGAACGTGTATCAGAAGTTGCAGCAAGATTTACTCTAGATGCGATGCCAGGTAAGCAAATGAGTATCGATGCTGACCTGAACGCAGGAATCATTTCGGAAAAAGAAGCAAGAGAACGAAGGGATAAAATTTCTCGGGAAGCAGACTTTTATGGGGCGATGGATGGTGCCAGCAAGTTTGTAAAAGGGGACGCTATTGCCGGGATTATCATAGTTTTAATCAATTTAATTTTTGGGATTATGATTGGAGTTATCCAAATGGGGCTGCCCTTTGGTGAAGCGGCTGTAACCTTTTCTCTATTAACAGTAGGGGATGGAATTGTCAGCCAAATCCCGGCATTGCTCATTTCTACAGCAACTGGAATCGTCGTAACAAGAGCAACATCGGAAGGTAATCTCGGGAGTGATATTACCACTCAGCTGTTTAGGTATCCGATCATGCTTTATATTGCAGGGGGAGCGATATTTGTACTTGGCTTACTGACTCCAATTTCAGATATTTATACAATTCCAATCGCTGGTATGCTCTTTGTTGGGGGCTATATGATCAATAGGCCGCAGAACATAGACAAAGAAGATTTGCTGGAATTAGAGGAAATCGCAGAAACCGACGAGATGAAAAAGCCTGAAGCTGTCGTTAACCTGCTCAGCGTTGATCCGATTGAATTTGAATTCGGCTATGGTTTGATTCCTCTGGCTGATGCACAGCAAGGCGGTGATCTGCTTGATCGGATCGTCATGATTCGCAGGCAGCTTGCCATCGAGCTGGGGATGGTAATCCCGGTCGTCAGAATCCGAGATAACATTCAATTAAAGCCCAATGAGTATTCCTTAAAGGTTAAGGGCAATGAACTGGCCAGAGGCGAAATCTATATGGATCATTACTTGGCGATGAGTCCCTCTGATGAGGAGGATATGATTGATGGCATAAAAACCGTTGAACCATCTTTTGGACTGCCGGCAAAGTGGATTAGTGAAGAAGTAAAGGACCAGGCTGAATTAATGGGATATACAGTCGTGGATCCGCCGTCTGTTGTCTCGACCCATATAACAGAAGTCCTGAGAGCTCATGCCCATGAACTTCTGGGCAGACAGGAAACGAAACAGCTAATCGACCATTTAAAGGAAAGCTATCCTATTTTAGTAGAAGAAGTAACACCAAATCCTCTTTCCATCGGGGAAGTACAGAAAGTATTAGCCAAACTCCTCAAAGAAGGAGTGTCAATCCGCAATCTGCCTATCATCTTTGAAACATTAGCGGATTATGGAAAAATGACTTCCAATACAGATTTGTTAACAGAATACGTAAGACAAGCACTAGCCCGGCAGATTACTGCCCAATATGTATCCGGAGACCTATTAAAGGTGATTACCCTATCTGGACAAGTAGAGAAAGTGATCGCGGACAGTATACAACAAACCGAACATGGTCATTATTTATCAATCGATCCGGGGATAGCTCAAAAAATAGTAGAAAAGCTGGCAAAAGAAGTAGAAAAGCTTTCTCTGACTGAACAGACACCATTAGTGCTTTGTTCACCTGCAGTCAGGATGTACGTCCGGCAGCTTACGGAAAGGTACTTTCCGACAGTTCCTATTCTTTCTTACAACGAATTGGAAACGAATATCGAAATTCAGAGTGTAGGGGTCGTGAAACTAGATGAAATTTAAAAAATATATGGGACCAAGCTTGCCTGAAGTGATGAAAAAGGTAAGGGCTGAGCTTGGACAAAATGCAGTCATTATTAATTCAAAGACCGTTTATAAAGGCGGAGTAATGGGACTGTTTAAAAAGAAATATATAGAGGTTGTGGCAGCCATTGATCCGTCGGCGGTCGAACCTGTAAAACTTCCAAGCCAGCACCCTGAAAAACTAGCAGCTGATATGGCGGCTGTTACAACTAGATCTAAAATGAAAGAGTATAACCCAGATTTAGGCTTACTATTAAAAGAAGTGCAGCAATTAAAACAGGGGTTGTACCGAACTCAAGCTGAATTTATCGTTCCAGAAGCACTCAAACCGATGCTAAATCTGCTGGCTGAACAAGGGGTAGCGCCTTTTCTGCTAAACCAATGGGCTCCGATCTTGACCGAGCTATATTACAAGGAGCAAAAACCCGAGAATACAGATAAATTAAAAAGTTTACTAGCACAGACTATTTTCGAAGGTAAAGATCCCTTGCTCGATGGATCTGAATTGCTTGAGAAAAAATTTGTAGCGCTGGTCGGACCTACGGGGGTAGGGAAGACGACAACCTTAGCAAAACTGGCGGCGAAATCAATCCTGAAAGATCGGAAAAAGGTGGCATTTATCACAACGGATACATACAGAATTGCGGCGATTGAGCAATTAAAAACGTATGCCAATATTGTCGGTGCTCCAGTCGAGGTCTGTTATAATCTCGAAGATTTTAGCAGGGCAAAGGCTCGCTTTTCTAATTACGATACGATTTTTATAGATACAGCCGGGAGAAATTTTAGAAATGGCCAATATGTCGAAGATTTAAAAGAAGTGATCGATTTTAAAGAGGATGTACAAACATTCTTAACGATTGCACTCACAGCAAAAGAATACGATATTAAACAGATTATTGAGCAATTTTCACAGCTTCATATCGACCGCTTTATATTTACAAAACTCGATGAAACGAGTCAGATTGGGATGATCTTGAATCTTATCTGGGATACAGGTATAGGGGTAGGCTTTTTAACCACGGGACAAAATGTACCGGATGACCTGAAAGTGGCGGATAAAGAATGGTTATTATCGCATTTATTAGGAGATATGTGACTTCATGGATCAGGCAGCCAATCTTAGACAAAGATTTCAGTCGCATTTTGCAAACGTCACGGACCAGGATAAACGAAAAGAAGCAAAAACCATTGCGGTTGTAAGCGGCAAAGGTGGGGTTGGAAAATCAAATTTTTCCCTTAATTTTTCAATTTCACTCTCACAAAAAGGATATCGTATCTTGCTAGTAGATATGGACCTGGGGATGGGGAATATTGATATTCTGATGGGGGATTCGCCTAACATAACCCTTTATGATTTTTTAAATAACCAAGCCGATATCAATGACCTAATTTTTAAAGGACCGGCCAACATCTCTTATATGGCGGCAGGGAGCGCCTTCCAATCTATTAAAAAATTAGAAGGGGAAAAATTAGAACAGTTCATTCGGACGATGGAGCAGCTTTCGGTCTACTATGACTATCTGGTCTTTGATATGGGAGCTGGAGCAACAGAAGAGAGCTTAGCCTTTTTATTCTCAGTCGATGACTGTTTTGTAATTACAACACCAGAACCAACAGCGATTACGGATGCCTATAGTATGGCGAAGCACATAATTATAAATCAGGCACCGGTGTCACTTTACTTAATTTGTAATCGGGCAAAAAACAGTCAAGATGGCTCGGGAACTCTTCAAAAACTTCACAGAACGATATCAAAGTTTTTGCATAAAGACATTCATTTACTCGGGATTATTCCAGAGGATGAGAGTGTCCAAAAAGCAGTCATTAGCCAAACGCCATTTATTCTTTACCGGCCAGCAGCCAGAAGCTCCATGGCGATCGGTGAGATATCGAAGAAGTATATCAGTCATCAGGATTCTGCAACCGGTGCAGAATTTCTCCAGAAACAGCCAGGATTTTTACATAAATTAAGGAGTTATTTCTCCGAAAGGAAAGGTCATACATGATGAAGGTTCGGGTACTTATTGTTGATGATTCAGCATTTATGAGAAAGGTCATAACTGACTTTCTAAGTGATCACCCGCAAATTGAGGTTGTTGGAACAGCGAGAAATGGCGAAGATGCCTTAAAGAAAATTCAACAGTTAAAACCCGATTGCTTAACATTAGATGTTGAGATGCCAGTATTAAATGGGCTTGATGCGCTTGAAATGATTATGGAGCAAAACCCGATTCCAGTTGTGATGTTATCGAGCAGTACGAGGGAAGGGGCAACGAGTACTTTACAGGCACTTCAATTAGGGGCAGTTGATTTTGTTGCTAAGCCATCAGGTCCTATCTCACTGGATATGCACAAGATTAAAGACGAATTAGTCGAAAAAGTACTTCATGCTAGTACGGTTAATATCCAGCGTATTGTTGGAACAAAAAAATCTTCCAAAGGAATGGCTAAAAAAGACAGTCGTCCCAATTATGAGTCGCTTCGAAAAGAAAAAGCGCCTTCCGCTGGGGATCCAAAGCTAGTTTTAATCGGAACCTCAACCGGAGGTCCCAAAGCGTTACAAACAGTTTTGACTCAAATCCCGACTACAATTGATGTGCCAATAGTAGTCGTTCAGCATATGCCTCCAAAGTTTACGGAAAGCTTAAGTTTACGTTTGGATTCTCTTTGCTCTTTACGGGTAAAAGAAGCGGAGTGTTTTGAAAAATTAGAGAATGGAGTTGTTTATATTGCACCGGGAGGCGTTCATCTTGAAATTAAAAAGAGTGGTTCGTCACTCATATTTGAAATGAATGATAAAGATCCCGTTCATGGCGTGCGTCCTTCCGTTGATCTGCTATTTCAATCAGCTGCCGCATTAGAGGAATATGAGAAAATTGCCGTAATCATGACAGGGATGGGCTCAGACGGAACCAAAGGTCTCGAGCTCCTCAAGCAACAAGGACAAACAATCGCAATCGCAGAGTCTGAACAAACATGTATGGTATATGGAATGCCAAAATCAGCCGTATCAGCAGGTTTAGTTGACATCATCGTAAATGTGGAAGACATTCCTGGTGCCATTCTTTCTTTACTATAGGTTTTTTAAACCCAATGTTGATTTTGGTTAGCTTGTTGATTGAAGTGCCTGGAACGGAAATCAACAACCAAGTTTACCAGAGCCTTACTATAAAAAGGGGTGGAACAGATGGAAATGAATCAATATTTAGAAATGTTTATTGAAGAAAGTAAAGAGCATCTTCAAGCTTGTAACGATCATTTGCTCGAACTGGAAAAGAATCCTGGCAACTTAGAAATTATTAATGAAATTTTCCGCTCAGCCCATACGCTTAAGGGTATGTCAGCCACAATGGGATTTGAAGACCTGGCCAGTCTGACACACCAAATGGAAAATGTGTTAGATGCGATCCGAAATGAAAAGATTTCAGTTACAAGTGAAGTGCTGGATATCGTTTTTATGGCAGTTGATGACTTGGAAGCCATGGTGTACTCCATTGCTGATGGGGGCGACGGAAAAAAAGATGTCTCTGAAGTGGTGCGGCTTCTAAAGCAAAT
The DNA here is from genome assembly GCF_900207585.1 of Bacillus oleivorans. Taxonomy (GTDB): domain Bacteria; phylum Bacillota; class Bacilli; order Bacillales; family JC228; genus Bacillus_BF; species Bacillus_BF oleivorans. The sequence goes on from NZ_OAOP01000007.1 coordinate 185,361, forward strand.
AGAAACGGGACAGCCGGTTTCACAAGAAAAGAAGGTTGCGGAAGATGCTTCCTTACATACCCAAAAGCATGGGCTAATCCAAACGTTTAATGACTATGAACAAAATATTATTACCCAATCCTTGGAGCAGGGCTATTCATGCATTGAACTAAAAATTTCACTTCGTGCCGATTGTTTATTAAAGGCTGCAAGGGTATTTATGGTATTCGATGTATTAGAAAAATTAGGTGAGGTCATTAAAAGCAATCCCAGCACAGAAATGCTGGAACAGGAAGCGTTTGATCAGGATTTTTCTGTTACGGTTATTACAGCTGAATCAGCTGAAGACGTTGCCGCAAAAATTATGAAGGTTTCAGAAATTGATAAGGTTGAAACCAAATTGATTCATATTGGAGATTTAAGCAGTGCACAGGCTGAAATGGCCGCAGCCTTAGCGAAAGAAGCAAAAGGAAATACGGATTCTGATCAGGTAAGCCATAAAGAAAAGAAAGTGTCCAAATCGATCCGTGTCAATATTGATCGGCTTGATCGGCTTATGAATCTGTTTGAGGAGCTTATTATTGATAAGGGACGACTGGAGCAAATATCCAAAGAATTAAAACATACGGCCTTAAGACAAACAGTCGAACATATGTCGCGCTTATCCGGGGATCTTCAGGACATTATATTAAAAATGCGAATGGTTCCAATCGACACTGTCTTTAATCGTTTTCCGCGGATGGTCCGGCAGCTCGCAAAAGATTTGCATAAAGAAATAGAGTTTAAGATTGAAGGAGCGGAAACTGAGCTCGACCGAACTGTAATTGATGAAATTGGAGATCCTCTAGTTCACCTGATTCGAAATGGTCTCGATCATGGTATCGAAACGCCGGAAGTGAGGAAAGCCAAAGGGAAAAATCCTGCAGGAACATTAGAACTTAAAGCCTATCACAGCGGAAACCATGTTTTTATTGAAATTAAGGATGATGGAGCAGGAATCAATCGGGAAAAGGTTTTACAAAAGGCGATTTCAAAGGGAATTGTGTCGGCAGAAGACGGAAATAGTTTAACCGATTCACAAGTTTATCAGCTAATCTTCTCGAGCGGTTTTTCAACAGCAGAACAAATCTCAGATATCTCTGGGCGCGGTGTTGGATTAGATGTCGTTAAAAGCACGATTGAATCGCTGGGCGGAGTAATAACGATTGAATCTGAACCTGACAATGGATCCTTATTTTCAATTCAGCTCCCTATGACCTTATCGATTCTGACGGTTTTATTAGTAGAGCTAGAAAAAGAAAAATATGCGATCCCGCTCTCTTCTATTATTGAAACGCTCATAATCAGTGCAAAGGATATGGTAGAAGCGCACAACCAAAAGGTCATGGACTATCGCGGGAAGGTTGTCCCTCTCGTCTTCTTAAAGGAATTATTTAAAGTACCAGTACAAGTAAAATCAGAGAACGAAGATCTATATCCAGTTGTTGTTGTCAGAAAAGGCGATAAGCAGATCGGATTAGTGGTGGATGCCTTTATCGGACAGCAGGAAGTCGTATTAAAACCATTAAGCCGGTATTTAGGAGATGTAAAGGCCATCTCTGGAGCTACGATTTTAGGTGATGGTCAAGTCGCTCTTATTGTCGATTCCAATGCTTTCTTTTTATAAAAATGAAGAGAGGGATGTACGATGTCAGAGAAACATGAGCAAAAATTAATTGTTTTTCAATTAAAGGAGAAAGAGTATGTAATCCCGGTTGAACAAGTTACATCAATTGAAAAAGTATTGCCGATAACCCGAGTCCCTTTAGCAGACAACTTTATAAAAGGGGTTATTAATTTAAGGGGAGTCGTGATTCCGGCAGTTGATCTTAAAGTCAGACTGGGAATGAAGGAAGAAGCTTACACAGAACGGACAAGAGTCATCATTGTTTCAACTGATGAATACGAGGTGGGATTAATTGTCGACGTGGCCAATGATGTGATTGATATTGACAGTGAGATGATTGAGTCACCAAAGACCTTTGCTACCGATAGCGAAGCTGAATTTATTGAAGGTGTGCTTCAATATAACAAACGGATAATGATTTTATTAAACGTAGGAAAAGTATTAGGAGCTTAAATCAGCTGCTATATAGTTAGGAGTCTTGCCGAGATGGATCTTTATGCCATTACTAATTTTCATTTAGATATTCTCAAGGAAGTAGGCAATATTGGTGCTGGCCACGCTGCGACCGCCTTATCCTCTTTACTGAAAGAAAAGGTCGATATGGAAGTTCCTTCTGTTCGCTTAGCCTCCTATGATGAAATGATGGAACTGTCTGGCGGTAGTGAGTCTGTGGTGACAGCAGCTTATTTAACAATTCATGGAGATATTAATGGCCATATGTTCTTTGTTTTACCTGTTAAACACGGGGAGCGTTTTGTAGAGATTTTGTTGAATGAACCTGTTTCTTTTCAGCAGCCGCCATTTTCAAGTCTGTCTATTTCTGTATTAGAGGAAATTGGGAATATTGTTTCAGGATCCTATCTTTCTGCCTTGTCTGATTTTTCAGGCTTAAAGCTTGTTCCATCCGTTCCAGCTGTCAGTGTCGATATGTTCGGCGCGATCATTGCCCATGGAATGTTAGAAATGTCCACTTATACAGACTCTGTGATTGTAATCGAAACTTTTTTACATTCGGATAATTGGAAAGAAGAGAAAGTAGACGGATATTTCTTTTTACTTCCTGACCCTGAATCGATCCCAGTCCTATTTCGCTCTCTCGGAGTTGAAAAGGACGATGATTAGCGCAGAAATGATTATCAAAGTAGGGATCGCCGATATGAAGCTTGGACAAGCTCCGCAAATATTAAGAACGACTGGATTGGGTTCTTGTGTAGGAGTCGTACTATTCGATGAAGGCTTGAAAATAGCGGGAATGGCTCATGTCATGCTGCCGGATTCTTCATTAGCGAGAGCAGGGACAAACCATTCTGCCAAATTCGCTGATACAGCTATTCCAAACCTGTTTGCCCTGCTATTAGAAAAAGGCGCGAGAAAGCTCTATATAAAGGCGAAGTTAGCTGGTGGTGCCCAAATGTTCCATTATTCTGGGGCAAACGAACTAATGAGAATTGGTGCGAGAAATATTGAAGCTGTTAAAAATCAGCTAAAGCTTCTCCATTTACCCGTCGTGGCAGAGGATACTGGCGGTACAAATGGGAGAACGATAGATTTTGTGATAGAAACCGGAGTTCTGCTGGTCAAAACCGTCAACAAAGGAGTTCATGAAATATAGTGAGTGGTCATTGGTTTTGGAATTTTTCATTTGGTTTGTTGGGTTTTCTTCTATATTTCTTTCTTTCTATTGAAAAAAAGCAACCATTACAGTTAATCATTCAATCGCTATTAGTCTTTATAATCTTATTTTTCATTATGTATATCATCAGATATTTGTGGTCAATTGGCATTAACAAACCAGAAAAACCGAATGAGGAAGTAACAGAAGAGGAAGTAAAGATAGACAGTGAAAAAGAATTAGTAACATTAACTAAACAACTAGAAAAAGAAGATATGGAAAAAGTCGTTTCGTTTATTCGAAACCAAATTCAAAAGGATCGCAATGCTTAAACAAGCTTTGAAGATCTAAAAGGACAAGGAGGTTCAACATGGCACACGCATTAACAGATGATGAAAAGTTATTATGGCAAAAATGGTCGGAAGCCCGTGATCAGGAAGCGGGTAATACTTTAATTCATAGATATATGCCACTTGTCCATTTCCATGTTCAGCGTATTTCTGCTGGTCTGCCTAAAAATGTCGGGAAGGACGATCTCATAAGTTTGGGCATGATGGGGTTATTTGATGCAGTCGAACGATTTGACCCAAATCGTGATTTAAAATTTGACACTTATGCATCCTTTCGAATCAGAGGGGCTATTATTGATGGTCTGAGAAAAGAAGATTGGCTTCCCAGAAGTACAAGAGACCGGGCAAAGAAAGTAGAAGCTGCTTCAGAAAAGCTGATGCAAAAGTATTTCAGGCAGGCAACGGCAGCTGAAATTGCAAAAGAATTGGAAACAACAGAAGAAGATGTGTATAAAACAATGACTGAATATTTCTATGCTTCCGTTTTATCCATCGATGATCATTCCTATGATAGTGAACAATCCGATCATCCATTGTATGTAAAAGATGAACAAACTCCGACTCCAGAAGAATCTATTACGTTTGACGAAAAGATCTGTGAGCTGGCTAATGGAATTAAGGAACTGTCTGAAAAAGAACAATTAGTCCTTTCTCTCTTTTATCAAGAGGAATTAACCCTAACGGAAATTGGGCAAGTGATGAAACTTTCTACATCGAGAATTTCACAAATACATGCAAAAGCACTGTATAAATTGAAAGAATATTTAAAGATGTGGATGTGACACTTTTGGATATGAAGTCCATTGATTTACAAATTGCGATTCCAAGAACACAAGACTTAGGGAAACTGCAAAGTGAAGCAATGCAGCGCAATCTCGTGCAACATGATGTGAATAATGAACTTATACATAAGGAAGACAGACAGAAACAACAGACCGTTGTGAAACAGGAACAAAAAGGGTCCGTTCAAAATCAAAAAAAGGAATCATCCTCCCAGGATCAAAATCAACATCCCAAAAAACAAAAAAGCAATAATCAAAAGGAAAAAAGCCAGATGAAACACCCTTATAAAGGGAAAATCATCGATTATAGCTCGTAAAAAGGAATGAAAAAATGACTGCTTTCTTTTTAACCATTAGCATATTTTTAAATATACTATGCCTGCTAGCCCTTGTTATCTTATTTCAAAGACAGCATCGATTGCAAGATCTTGATAGGAAACAGCAGCATGCCTTACAAGAAATGGAGGATGTACTATCGTCCTTCCTCTATGAAATTAAGGAGGAGAACGAAAAGCTGCAGGGTTTGCTTGGAAAAAAAACACTTTCAGGAGAGGAAGCATCCATCTACAAACCGGATTTACCAGCTATTCAAGAGGAAAGAACAGCGGATGAAAGAGGTAAAGACGACTTTCCCGAACCAATCGTATCTCTATCCAAGAATAATATTCAGCTTGACCAAGTCCGGAAAGCATATAAAGAAACGGAAACGGTCGCTAAAAGCACGGAAGAGCTTCCTCCATGGTTAAAGCTTGAAGGTCAGCCTCTTCAAACTGAAACAGGCTCTGCGGAAAGTCTTAAAGAACAGATCATCTCCCTCTGGAAAGAGGGGCATACGATTGAAGCAATTGCCAAAAAAGTAGATAAAGGAAAAACAGAGGTTGAACTGACATTAAAATTTTATGGGATTCTATGAATCATGCTTGAATGTAATCTTTTATTGTGCTATAGTAACTTTTGGTGTGATTACACACGCTCTTTGATTTAAGAAACGGTGCTATTACACTTTCGTGAAATAGTTTTTCTTAAAAATGACAGGAGCGGAGGAAGAAAAACCAAATTAGGAGGAAAACACATGTCTGTCATTTCTATGAAGCAACTTCTAGAAGCAGGTGTACACTTTGGACACCAAACTCGCCGTTGGAACCCAAAAATGAAGAAATATATCTTCACTGAGCGTAACGGCATTTACATCATTGACCTTCAAAAAACTGTCAAAAAGGTTGAAGATGCTTATAACTATGTTAAGGAATTAGCTGCAGGTGGCGGTAACATTCTTTTCGTAGGAACTAAAAAACAAGCACAAGAATCAGTTAAGGAAGAAGCAGAACGTTCTGGCATGTACTATGTAAACCAACGCTGGTTGGGTGGTACATTGACAAACTTCGAAACGATTCAAAAACGTATTGCTCGTCTAAAAGCTATTGAAAAAATGGCTGAGGATGGAACTTTTGATGTACTTCCTAAAAAAGAAGTGGTTCAATTAAGAAAAGAACAAGATCGTCTTGAGAAGTTTTTAGGCGGTATTAAAGAAATGAAAACTTTACCAGATGCTCTTTTCGTTATTGATCCTCGTAAAGAAAGAATCGCAGTGGCTGAAGCACATAAATTAAATATTCCAATTATCGGAATTGTTGATACAAACTGTGATCCAGATGAAATTGATGTTGTTATTCCTGCGAATGATGACGCAATTCGTGCTGTAAAACTTCTTACATCTAAAATGGCTGATGCTATTCTAGAAGCTAAGCAAGGCGAAGAAACAACAGCTGCTACTACTGCACAAGTGTAAGCAGAAGACTAATAATATGAAAGGTGATAAGATAACATTCCTTATCACCTTTTTTTAAGAATCATTTCCTAAAAAGTACAAATACTGAGAAAAGCGTAAGCGCCCGTTTATATTTATTAAATCTTCAAAGTACATAATTTTTTATAAGGAGGACTCTCGTAATGGCAATTACTGCGCAAATGGTTAAAGAATTACGTGAAAAAACAGGTGCCGGCATGATGGATTGCAAAAAGGCACTACAAGAAACAGATGGGGATATGGACAAAGCAATTGATTTCCTTCGTGAAAAAGGAATTGCAAAAGCTGCTAAGAAAGCAGACCGTATCGCTGCTGAGGGAACCACTTATATTCTAGCTGAAGGAAACGCAGCTGTAATTTTAGAAGTTAACTCTGAAACAGACTTTGTTGCTAAGAATGAAGGTTTCCAAGTTCTAGTTAAAGATTTGGCAGAGTTTCTTCTTCAAAAGAAGCCTGCTACTGTTGAAGATGCCCTTGGACAAGAAATGGCAAATGGGACAAAGGTAGAAGAGTACATCAATTCAGCGATTGCTAAAATCGGTGAAAAATTAACATTACGCCGCTTTGAAATTAAAACAAAAGGCGATAACGATGCGTTTGGCGCGTACCTTCACATGGGTGGACGTATTGGTGTATTAACAGTCGTAACAGGATCTACAGATGAAGACGCTGCTAAAGATGTCGCTATGCATATTGCAGCTCTAAATCCAAAATACGTATCACGTGATCAAGTTTCCGCGGAAGAAGTGGCACATGAGCGTGAAGTATTAAAACAACAAGCTCTCAACGAAGGTAAACCTGAAAACATCGTTGAGAAAATGGTAGAAGGACGTCTAAGCAAATACTTCGAAGATATTTGCGCACTTGACCAGGCTTTCGTTAAAAACCCAGACCAAAAAGTACGTCAATTTTTAGAGTCTAAAGGGGCTGCACTTGAAAGCTTCGTTCGCTATGAAGTTGGGGAAGGTATTGAAAAGCGCCAAGACAACTTTGCTGAAGAAGTAATGAGCCAAGTTAAAAAATAAGCAATTCCATAATCCTGAGGGGCAAACCTAGAAAAAGTGTCTGCCCCTCTCTCTTAAGAATAGAATGGAAATGAGTCTATTTTTAAGAGAGGGGAAAAGGCCATTATGGGATTGCCCCTATTTTTACACTTTAAGAAAGATAAATTGGCAGCAATGAAGATAAGCCGACGCAGTGTCCAATTTTAGGAATAAAGTACGATGGGGAGGATGCCCCAGTCAATCTATACATTAGGACGTGGCACCTCGCACGTGATATGTGTAACTAGGCAATCGCCTGCGCCTATCGGTTTGTCGCTAGCCAAGTTTTCTTTAACAAGTTACGGAATGTGCCAACCCATTGCGCATTTCTATTAACTACATAATCGGAGGTTCATATGAGCAATCCAAAATATAAGCGCATCGTTTTAAAATTAAGCGGGGAAGCTCTTGCGGGCGGGCAAGGCTTCGGTATTAACCCAACTGTTATTAAATCTATTGCAGATCAAGTCAAAGAATTAGCGAACCTTGGAGTAGAAGTTGCAGTTGTTGTAGGCGGCGGCAATATCTGGCGCGGCAAAGTCGGAAGCGAAATGGGAATGGACCGTGCAACTGCAGATTATATGGGGATGCTCGCTACCGTTATGAATTCTCTTGCTCTCCAAGATAGCCTAGAACAAATTGGGGTTGAAACAAGAGTTCAAACTTCTATAGATATGAGACAAGTGGCTGAACCATATATTAGAAGACGGGCTATCCGGCATTTAGAAAAGAAAAGGGTTGTCATTTTTGCTGCAGGTACGGGGAATCCGTATTTTTCAACAGATACAACCGCTGCCCTGCGTGCAGCTGAAATTGAAGCTGATGTCATTTTGATGGCAAAGAACAACGTAGATGGTGTTTATTCCGCTGACCCGAAAGTGAACAAGGATGCCAAAAAATATGATGAATTATCTTATTTAGATGTGCTTAAAGAAGGATTAACAGTCATGGATTCCACAGCTTCTTCGCTTTGTATGGATAATGATATCCCACTCATTGTCTTCTCCATCATGGAAAGTGGAAATATTAAACGAGCCGTTATGGGTGAATCTATTGGAACGATTGTAAGGGGGAAATAACATGGCAAAACAAGTAATGGAATCGACGAAGGATCGAATGAACAAGGCGATTCAGGCTTTTTCAAAGGAATTAGCCAGTATAAGAGCCGGACGTGCAAGTGCTTCTATTTTAGACCGGGTAACGGTTGATTATTATGGGGCTCCGACTCCTGTCAACCAATTGGCATCTGTCACAGTACCTGAAGCCCGGTTGCTTGTGATTCAGCCTTATGACAAATCAATTTTAGGCGATATTGAAAAAGCTATTTTAAAATCAGATATCGGTTTGACACCTTCTAATGACGGAAGCATCATTCGGCTTACGGTACCTCCATTAACAGAGGAACGCAGAAAAGAATTAGTTAAGGTTGTTAAGAAGGAAGCGGAAGATGCAAAAGTAGCCGTTCGCAACATCCGTCGTGATGCAAATGATGAATTGAAAAAACTTCAAAAAAATGGCGAATTAACTGAAGATGATCTTCACAGGCTTAGCGATGATGTGCAAAAGCTCACAGATGAGCAAATTGCCAAAATTGACTCTCTCGCGAAGGATAAAGAAAAACAAATTATGGAAGTGTAAAAGGGAGGGTTACCCTCTCTTTTTTATACGAACTGTAAAGCAATTGAAAGGAAGGACTAAAGGTTCTTCAGATATTTTTCTGTCCAAAAGCTCGCCTGCACCGGCGAGTTTTATTTATTTTTAAAGCAGTGATATGATGGGAACTAAGCTTTTATTTTTATACATAACATAAATATGAAGAAAAATATGTCAATTTTTGATATAATCATGCAAGAAATCAATTTGATTCCGAGAATCAAGTTGGATGTTGGGTACTCTTATAGGGGACAAAGGAGGACTTTTTATGCTTCACAAGCTAGGCTTTAAGAAGCATTCCAAAAAATTGGATGCTCAAGAACAACGTGAGCAAGAGGCAATTAAACATCCCATTCCCAAACATGTAGCGATTATCATGGACGGAAATGGGAGATGGGCGAAAAAACGAGCATTGCCTAGAGTAGCCGGGCATCATGAAGGGATGAAAGTAGTCAAAAAAATCACAAAGCTGGCCAATCGTTTAGGTGTTCAAGCCCTGACTGTTTATGCCTTCTCAACAGAGAACTGGAAACGTCCCAAAAGTGAAGTAGATTACTTAATGAAGCTTCCTGAAGAATTTTTAGATACTTATCTGCCTGAGCTCGTCGAAGAAAATGTCCAAGTACGAATGATCGGATATATGGATTCAATTCCTGAACATACAAAACGTGCTGTCAAAAAAGCGATGGAAGATACGAAGGGCAATACCGGGATGATTTTAAACTTTGCTTTAAATTATGGGGGAAGAGCTGAAATCCTAGATGCCGTGAAGCAAGTCTTAAATGATACGAAAAGTGGTATACTGAAGGAAGATGAAATAACCGAAGATATCTTTTCTAAATATTTAATGACAGGCACATTGGATGACCCGGATTTACTGATTCGGACAAGCGGCGAAATTCGATTAAGCAATTTCATGCTTTGGCAGCTGGCCTATACCGAATTCTGGTTCACAGATGTATTATGGCCTGATTTTTCAGAAGATCATTTTATGGAAGCTGTTGAAGCTTATCAGAAACGCTCCCGCCGTTTCGGGGGCGTATAATGTGAGGAAGATTTTATGAAGCAAAGAATCATAACAGCCATCATCGCAGGGGCTATCTTTTTACCCATTGTTTTTTATGGGAATGAACTATTAACGATTGCAACATACATACTGGCAACCATAGGTTTGCATGAATTATTAAGGATGAGAAAGCAGTCTTTACGATCAGTTCCAGGGCTGCTCTCTGTCTTTATGTTATGGGTTTTCCTGCTGCCTGCTGAACAGACAGCATGGCTTGAGGATACGCTGTTCTCAAAAATGGAATTAGTGTTTTTGATTGTTCTTTTATTTTTGACTTATACGGTTATAACCAAAAATAAAGTTACATTTGATGATGTATCATTTTCTATCCTCTCTACCTTGTACGTAGGGATCGGGTTTTACTTTTTAATAGTAACCAGGGAAGAGGGGCTTTACTTTATTTTATATTCACTGTTCATTATTTGGACAACCGATTCAGGGGCTTATTTTATCGGAAAAGCCTATGGCAAAAGAAAGCTATGGCCGGAAATCAGTCCAAATAAAACAGTCGAAGGTTCAATCGGCGGGGTGGTTTGTGCCATCATTACCGCGATTGTCTTTTTCCTGGTATACCCTGCAATTACAGATAATCTTGTTATATATGTAATCGGTACAATTGTATTGTCCGTATTTGGCCAAATAGGCGATTTAGTAGAGTCTGCCTTAAAACGATATTATAATGTAAAAGATTCAGGGGATATTCTGCCTGGACACGGAGGAATTTTAGATCGGTTTGACAGCTTATTATTTGTCCTGCCGTTACTTAATTTTATCCTGATATAGGGAATGTAATTTGCAAGCAGGGAGTTGACCGTTTGTTTTGAAATCCATTAACTTGTTAGGTGCAAGTGGTTCGATTGGAACCCAAACATTAGATGTTATTCGGGAGCATCCTACCGAATTTGCTTTAAACGCGTTTGCTGTAGGGAAAAATATCGAAGCTGCCCATCAAATCATTCAGGAATTTCACCCAAAAGCGGTGTCGGTTTCTAAAAAAATTGATGCAGAGCAGTTAAAAAGAGAATATCCAAGCATAAAATGTACATATGGGGACGAAGGGTTAATAGAAATCGCAACGGACCCAGGCGGAGATCTTGTATTAAATGCTGTAACCGGAAGTTTAGGCCTAAAGCCGACTCTAGAAGCTATTAAATTAGGGAAAACGATAGCAATTGCAAACAAGGAAACCCTCGTAACAGCTGGGCATATCGTTATAGAAGAGGCAAAAAAGTACGGAGCTGATCTTCTTCCGGTTGATAGTGAACATTCGGCGATTTTCCAGTGTCTTCAGGGAGAAAACAAGAAAAATATAGACAAACTGATTATCACTGCTTCAGGGGGGAGCTTCCGTGACCGTACACGTGAAGAATTAAAAGGGGTTACAGTTGAACAAGCCCTAAACCATCCGAACTGGTCGATGGGAGCAAAAGTAACGATTGATTCAGCTACGATGATGAATAAAGGCTTAGAGGTGATTGAAGCGCACTGGCTCTTTGGAATTCCTTACGAGCAGATCGAAGTACTCCTGCATAAGGAAAGTATTATTCACTCGATGATCGAGTTCCACGATTCTAGTGTAATTGCTCAGTTAGGCACACCAGATATGAGAGTCCCGATTCAGTATGCTTTATCTTATCCGGATCGCCTTCCTTTATCAAAAGCAAAAAGATTAAATCTCGCAAACGTGGGGAAACTTCATTTTCAGACTATGGATTTAGACAGATTTAAAGCTTTGAAATTTGCTTTTGAGGCAGGGAAGACAGGGGGATCGATGACAACGGTTTTAAATGCAGCCAATGAAATAGCGGTGCAAGCCTTTTTAGATAGACAAATAACATTTTTAGAAATTGATGACCTTGTTGAAAAAGCGTTATTGAATCATAACCCCATCTCTCATCCAGATTTAGATACGATCTTGCAGATAGATAAAGAAACAAGAGAATGGGTCAGGTCTTTATTGCCCCACAGATAAGAAGTGACACTTAAACAAAGGTGGTTTTTTTATTGGATACTGTGATAGCCTTTATTCTTATATTTGGTTCACTCGTATTTTTCCATGAATTAGGGCATTTTGTTTTTGCAAAACGAGCCGGAATCTTATGTAGAGAATTCGCAATCGGTTTTGGTCCAAAAATTTTATCCTTCAAAAAAGGGGAAACCCTTTATACAATCCGCTTACTGCCGATTGGCGGTTATGTGAGGATGGCTGGAGAAGACCCAGAGGTTGTCGAAATAAAAGCTGGCTATCGCGTTGGATTGCAATTGAATGAAAAGGAAGAAGTTATCAAAATTATTCTGAATAAGAAGGATCAATACGAAAACATTCGTTTAATGGAAGTGGAACAGGTTGAACTTGAACATGACCTCTTTATTGAGGGATACGTTGAAGATGAGGATGAAGATGTAAGAGTAAGATATCCGATTCATCCAAGTGCAATTATGGTTGAAGATGACCAGGAAACAATGATCGCACCTTATAATCGACAATTTGCTTCCAAAACATTAGGTCAGCGTGCTATGACAATTTTTGCCGGTCCTATGATGAACTTTATCCTCGCATTTGTAATCTTTATCATTATTGGTTTTCTCCAAGGGGTTCCGATTGAGGATCCGGTATTAGGAGAAATTACCGAAGACGGCGCTGCGAAAGAGGCTGGCCTGCGCGAAGGAGACGTTGTCCAATCGATTGACGGGGCAGAAGTGACCAATTGGACCGATATTATTGAAATTGTCCGAGATCATCCGGGTGAAGAAGTGACCTTTTCGATTGTCCGTGACGGAGAGATAATTGAACTGACTGTAGTCCCTCATGTGTTAGAGGAAAATGATCAGGAATATGGGCAAATCGGGGTTTATCGGCCATTTGAAAAAAATCCGTTATCCGTTGCAGAGTATGGTGTAACCGAAACGTATTTTTGGACAAAGCAAATAATATATATTTTAGGGAAAATGGTGACCGGTAATTTTTCCATTGAAATGCTGTCTGGCCCAGTAGGAATATACAAAAGTACTGAAGAAGTAGCCAATGCAGGGATTTACAATTTAATGAAATGGACCGCCCTGTTAAGCATCAATTTAGGAATCATGAATCTCTTGCCGATTCCAGCTTTAGATGGAGGCAGGCTCTTATTCTTTGCGGTTGAATTGGTGCGCGGAAAACCAATAGACCGACAAAAAGAGGGAATTGTTCATTTTATTGGATTTGCCTTGCTGATGCTCCTTATGTTAGTTGTAACATGGAATGATATTCAGCGATTCTTCTTGTAAGAAACTTTGGCTGTTTTCTTAAAGGTTGTTGCTATTACAGATACATTTTTTATGAAATAGGCATCAAGCAGTTGACATACACGAAGACTCATTTCCACTGCCTCATATAAATAATAGATAGTAGCAGTGGAAAGTGGGAAAAACGAGCCAGGCGAGACCCTGGAGCGAGAAGACTCGCGGGTGGCCCTCGGAAAGCGAAGTGTATTTCAACTGCGGTTTTTTGCAACAAACATATAAAAAACAGCCTTCACTTTAAATGGGAATTTGGAGAGGTGCAATGAAATGAAGCAAAGTATGTCGCTTATACCTACACTAAAAGAAACACCAGCTGATGCTGAAATTAAAAGTCATATTTATTTATTAAGAGCAGGGTTCATGAGACAAAATGCCAGCGGCGTTTATAGCTTTCTGCCGCTTGGCAAGAGAGTGCTTGCCAAAATAGAAAATATTGTCCGTGAAGAAATGGACCGGGCGGGTGCTGCTGAAGTACTAATGTCGGCCTTACAGCCTGCTGAGCTTTGGCAAGAATCCGGAAGATGGTATTCTTACGGACCAGAATTAATGCGATTAAAGGATCGTCATGAACGTGATTTTGCTTTGGGAGCTACCCATGAGGAAATGATTACGACGCTAGTACGTGATGAAATTAAATCTTATAAGCGGCTGCCATTAACGGTTTATCAAATTCAGTCAAAATTTCGGGATGAAAAACGGCCTCGATTTGGTTTGTTGCGGGGAAGAGAATTTCTCATGAAGGATGCGTATTCCTTTCATGCTGAAGCTTCCAGTTTAGATGACACCTATGAAAGAATGAAGGATGCCTATTCTGCGATTTTTAGCCGCTGCGGTCTAAATTTCCGTGCGGTTCTTGCTGATAGTGGCGCGATTGGCGGAAAAGACAATCATGAATTTATGGTTCTTTCCGAAATTGGAGAGGATACAATCGCTTACTCAGATTCAAGTGATTTTGCAGCCAATATCGAAATGGCGCCTGTTATAGATCAATATGAAAAAAGCTATGAAGCACCTCTTGAGCTTGAGAAAAAGGAAACACCGAATCAAAAAACGATTGAAGAAGTCAGTCAATTTTTCCAGTTAGACGCTTCGAAATGCATTAAATCCTTGTTATTTAAAACAGGAGAAGAGTTTGTATTAGTACTGGTTCGCGGCGACCATGAAGTCAATGATGTGAAGCTCAATCATTTACTGGATGGTCAAGAGACTGAACTCGCGACCCCTGAAGAAGTGAAGGAGCTTCTAGGCACCTCAATCGGTTCTTTAGGTCCAATTGGAGTCAAACAAGTAAAGATAATCGCCGATCATGCGGTTAAATATATCGTCAACGGTGTTTGCGGTGCCAATGAGGATGGCTACCACTTTATTAATGTGAATCCTGAACGTGATTTTTCCGAGACCGAATATCAAGATATCCGTCTGATTCAAGAAGGTGATCCTTCCCCTGATTCATTAGGAACAATCAAGTTTGCCAAAGGAATTGAAGTTGGACATGTCTTTAAGCTAGGAACGATTTACAGTGAAAAATTGAATGCCGCTTTCCTAGACGAAAATGGAAAATCGAAGCCAATGATAATGGGTTGCTATGGAATAGGCGTTTCCCGATTAGTAGCTGCAATTGCGGAACAATTCTCTGACGAAAAAGGGCTTTTGTGGCCAGATGCGGTTGCACCATATCAAATTCATTTAATCGCAGTAAATCCTAAGGAAGAAGCCCAAAGCCGATTGGCCGATGAACTATACAGTCAATTACAATCATTAGGCTATGAGGTCTTGTATGATGACAGACAGGAAAGACCTGGAGTCAAGTTTGCAGATTCAGATTTATTCGGGATTCCGGTCCGATTAACAGTAGGAAAACAAGCTAGCGACGGTATTATTGAGTGGAAAGAGAGAAAAAATGGTGAGATGAAAGAAGTTAAGGTTGAAGCTCTCACCGAAGAATTAGCGAGCCGGTTTAAAAAATAATAAAGCTAAAGCCAGCACCCTGTTGCTGGCTTTTCTTTTTACTTTAGGCTGTTTTCGCAAAGATTGTTGCTACCCGAATATATTTTTTTAACTGAAATGGAACGGACGTGTTTGGCTCCATTAAAAAACAACAAAGTTTTCGAAAACAGCCTTACTTTATAAGTGAAAATTTTTTATTTAAAAGGGGAACCCTTTTACATCGCATGATGCCCCTTCATTCAGCAGATTTTCAGTAAGATTGATAGAAGAACAGACTTAGAACGTGTGATATAATGTCGAAAGAACATAGAAATAAGAGGTGGAAAGAAATGAGTGATCACCTTCCAGAACAAAAGCAGCATTTTCAAATTCTATTAGATCAGCTAAAGCTGGTGGATGACGCTACTGTTTTAGCATTTAAGGATGCAAAAATCATAAAGCTTGAAATCGAGCGATCAAAAAAAATATGGCATTTTTCGTTTCATTTTACTTCGGTTATTCCAAGTACACTCTTCCAGCTATTCATTTCAAAGCTAAGAGATACTTTTTCCCATATAGCGAAAATATCATTTGCCATTTCCACGGATGACAAAGACGTTACCCGAGAGCAAATCATAGATTACTGGAAACTAGTCTTACAAGAATTGGAGGGAATCGCACCGCCAATCCTCCATCGTTTAACAGAGCAAGTACCTCAATTAAAAGGGAATAAGGTTCTGGTTTCAGTTGCAAACGATACAGAATTGCTAGCGTTAAAGCGTAAATATGGTGACATGATTAAAGAGGTATATGAAAGCTTTGGTTTTCCAAGCTTTGTCTTAGAGTTCCAGCTCAAAGAAGAATCTAACTCAAAGGAAGAATACGAGAAGTTTCTGATGGAAAAACAAAAAGAAGACGAACAGCGGGCATTGCTTGCGATGCAAGAACAACAAAAGCAGGCAGATCAGGCTAGTGATGATAAGCCGCAAGGTCCGATTACGATCGGGTATACCATAAAAAATGATGAAGAATTCAAGAAATTAATAGATATTGTCGATGAGGAAAGAAGAGTTGCAATCGAAGGCTACATATTTGATGCGGAAACAAAAGAGCTTAGGAGCGGGCGTACTTTACTAACGTTTAAAATAACTGATTATACAAGCTCATTAATGGTTAAAATGTTCTCGCGTGATAAGGAAGATGCTAGAATCTTAGAAATGATTCAGAAGGGGATGTGGGTCCGTGTCCGCGGCAGCATTCAAAATGATACATTTGTCCGGGATTTAGTGATGATTGCCAATGACATTAACGAGATTCCAACGCCAACTAGAGAAGATACTGTTCCAGAAGGGGAAAAACGGGTTGAATTGCATGCCCACTCGCCAATGAGTCAAATGGATGCTGTTTCAAGCATTTCATCACTCATTGCCCAGGCTAAAAAATGGGGACACAAAGCGATTGCAATCACAGACCATGCTGTGGCTCAATCGTTCCCGGAAGCCTTTAGTGCCTCGAAAAAACACGGGATTAAGGTTCTTTACGGGATTGAAGCTAATTTAATCGACGATGGTGTTCCGATCGCCTATAATCCAGACAAGCGTTTGCTGCAAGACGCTACGTATGTTGTTTTTGATGTTGAAACAACCGGTCTGTCAGCGGTTTATGACACAGTTATTGAATTAGCCGCTGTCAAAATGAGGGATGGAGAAATTATCGATCGCTTTGAATCATTTGCGAATCCTCATCACCCATTATCCGCAACAACGATTGACTTGACAGGAATTACGGATGAAATGGTGAAGGATGCGCCTGATCCAGAGGAAGTAATTGCGAGATTCAGAGAATGGGTAGCAGACGATATTTTAGTTGCGCATAATGCCTCATTTGATATGGGATTCTTAAATGTCGGCTATAAAAAGATTGGCTTCCCAAAAGCGGGGAATCCGGTTATTGATACACTAGAGCTAGCTCGTTTTTTATATCCGGAATTAAAAAATCACCGTCTGAATACTTTGGCGAAAAAATTTGACGTCGAACTGACTCAGCACCACCGGGCAATATATGATGCAGAAGCTACCGGTTATCTGCTTGCGAAAATGTTAAAAGATGCCCTTAATAAGGGAATTGAATATCATGATCAGCTTAATGATTTTATGGGGGAAGGTACGGCGTGGCAGCGTTCAAGACCGTCACATTGTACATTACTCGCGCAAAACGATGTGGGATTAAAGAATTTATTTAAATTGATCTCGATCTCGCATATGGATTACTTTTACCGTGTTCCAAGAATCCCGAGATCCGTTCTTGTTAATCACAGGGAAGGGATATTAGTAGGGTCCGGCTGTGATAAGGGAGAAGTTTTTGAAAGTTTAATGCAAAAGTCTCCTGAAGAAGCAGAAGAAACTGCGAAATTTTACGACTACATCGAGGTACACCCGAAAGAGGTTTACGAACATTTAATTGAGCTTGAACTGGTGAAGGATCAGACCGCTCTTGAAGACATTATCAAAAAATTGGTGACTATGGGTGACAGGTTAGGGGTCCCAGTTTGTGCCACTGGAAATGTGCATTACTTAAACCCAGAAGATCATATTTACCGTGAAATTTTAGTTCGCTCTCAAGGAGGAGCCAATCCGCTAAATCGGCATAAGCTTCCGAACGTTCATTTTAGAACAACGCAAGAAATGCTAGAATCCTTTGCTTTCCTTGGTTTGGAAAAAGCGAAAGAAATCGTAGTTCATAATCCGAATCAGATAGCGGATTTGATCGAAGAGATTAAGCCGATTAAAGATGACCTCTATACGCCTAAAATTGAAGGGGCTGACGAAGAGATTCGGCAAAAAAGCTATGAAATGGCGCGAAGCATTTATGGAGACGAGCTCCCTGAAATCGTCGAAGCCCGCTTAGAGAAAGAATTAAAAAGTATTATTGGCCATGGATTCGCCGTTATCTATTTAATCTCTCATAAACTTGTAAAAAAATCACTGAATGACGGATATCTGGTCGGTTCGCGGGGCTCGGTAGGTTCTTCATTAGTGGCAACGATGACAGAGATTACCGAAGTGAATCCACTTCCTCCGCATTATGTCTGTCCAAAATGTAAGCATTCTGTATTCTTTAATGACGGAAGTGTCGGTTCTGGTTTTGACTTGCCAGATAAAAACTGTCCAGAGTGCGGGGCATCCTATAAAAAAGATGGACATGATATTCCATTTGAAACCTTCCTAGGCTTTAAAGGAGATAAGGTTCCAGATATTGACTTGAACTTCTCCGGGGAATATCAGCCACGAGCCCATAACTACACAAAAGAATTATTTGGTGAGGATTATGTCTATCGGGCAGGAACAATCGGTACTGTCGCAGATAAGACAGCTTACGGGTATGTCAAAGGGTATATGAATGACAATAACCTGATGCTGCGAAATGCAGAAGTAGACCGATTAGCAAGAGGCTGTACAGGTGTAAAAAGAACTACTGGCCAACACCCTGGCGGAATCATTGTCGTACCGGATTATATGGACATTTACGACTTTTCGCCGATTCAATATCCTGCAGATGATCGAACATCTGAGTGGAGAACAACCCATTTTGATTTCCATTCAATCCATGATAATTTATTAAAGCTCGATATTCTCGGACACGATGATCCAACTGTAATCCGGATGCTGCAGGATTTAAGCGGAATTGATCCAAAGACAATTCCGACAGATGATCCCGAGGTTATGAAGATTTTCAGCGGAACTGAAACATTGGGAGTCACAGAAGAACAGATTATGTGTAAAACCGGAACACTCGGAATCCCTGAATTCGGGACACGTTTCGTCCGGCAAATGCTGGAAGATACAAAACCAACAACATTTTCTGAGCTTGTGCAAATTTCAGGTCTTTCCCATGGAACAGATGTATGGCTTGGCAATGCACAGGAGCTGATTCATAACGGTACATGTACGCTCAGTGAAGTAATCGGATGTCGTGATGATATTATGGTGTATTTAATTTACCAGGGCTTAGAACCATCACTTGCCTTTAAAATTATGGAATCGGTCCGTAAAGGAAAGGGGTTAACCCCTGAAATGGAAGAGGAAATGATTAAGCAAGACGTACCTGAATGGTATATCGATTCATGCAAAAAAATTAAATACATGTTCCCGAAAGCCCATGCCGCCGCATATGTATTGATGGCGGTACGGATAGCTTACTTTAAAGTGCATCATCCGCTTCTTTATTACGCAACTTACTTTACAGTACGGGCGGAAGATTTCGATATTGAGGCGATGGTAAGAGGCTCTAATGCTATTCGTGCCAAAATTGAAGAAATTCAAGCAAAAGGTCTTGATGCTTCGACAAAAGAAAAGAATCTATTGACGGTCCTTGAACTGGCATTAGAGATGTGTGAACGAGGCTTTTCTTTCCAAAAAGTTGATTTATACCGTTCGCATGCGAGTCAGTTTGTAATTGACGGTAATTCTCTCATTCCGCCATTTAATTCAATTCCTGGCCTTGGGACAAATGCCGCATTAAATATCGTTAAAGCGCGTGAAGATAGAGAGTTCTTATCTAAAGAGGACTTGCAGCAAAGAGGAAAGGTATCGAAAACCATTATGGAATATCTCGATAATCAAGGCTGTTTAGAAGCTCTCCCTGAGCAGAATCAGCTGTCGTTGTTTTAGGTCAGGCTTGCGGTAAATTTAACAATGCAGGTCTGCGAGAAGCCATTCAATTGGGCAGTCTTGCGTTAACTGCCTGTTTATGGTATATTTCAATTGGTAATACTACAGAAAACTTTCGGACCAAGAGTGGGGAAACCCACTCTTTCGTATTGTTGTAAGATTTTTCAGGAAAAATAACCTTACAAGATGTGTTTCATTGATCAAAGGATAAATGGAACAGCTGACATAAAAGTAAGGAGGGATCATGATGAGCAAGGTAACGGAAATTGTTGAAAGTTTAAGCTTACCCATTTTAGAACAATTACAGTTAGAGCTTGTTGATATTGAATACGTAAAGGAAGGTCCTAATTGGTTTCTTCGCCTATATGTGGATAAGGATACAGGTGTCGACATTGAAGAATGTGGTATTGTTAGTGAAAGGCTTAGCGAAAAATTGGATGAAGTCGATCCGATCACGCATCCATATTTTTTAGAAGTATCTTCACCTGGCGCCGAAAGGCCTTTGAAGAAGCCTGAACATTTTCAAAAGGCGATTGGTAAACATGTACATATCAAAACATATGAACCAATTGATAATGAAAAAGTGTTTGAAGGAAAACTCATATCCTTCGACGGTAATGAGTTAACTGTTGAATACAAGGTGAAAACGAGAGCGAAAACCGTAACCATTCCTCTTGAAAAAGTGGCCAAAGCAAGACTGGCGGTTACATTTTCGTAAATCTGGTCAGCCATTTCTTATTCTGACCTGAAAGAACTTACGATTTTCCAAATTTGAAGGGGGATGTATGTCATGAGCAGTGAATTGTTAGATGCGTTAACGCTGCTTGAAAAAGAAAAAGGAATTTCAAGAGATGTTATTGTTGAAGCCATAGAAGCTGCTTTAGTTTCAGCGTATCGAAGAAATTTCAACCAAGCTCAAAATGTTAGAGTTGATTTAAATCTAGAAAAAGGAACTATGCGTGTTTTTGCCAGAAAAGATGTCGTAGAAACCGTAGAAGATCCGCGTCTTGAAATCTCGCTGGAAGATGCAAAAGAACTTAGCCCTAATTATGAGGTTGGGGATGTCGTTGAATTAGAAGTAACGCCTCGAAATTTTGGAAGAATCGCTGCTCAAACAGCCAAACAAGTAGTGACCCAAAGAGTTCGAGAAGCAGAAAGAGGCATAATTTACTCTGAATTTGCTGACCGGGAAGAAGATATCATGACCGGGATTGTGCAAAGACAAGACGGAAAATTCACGTATGTCGCTCTTGGTAAAATTGAAGCCTTGCTTCCTTTTAGTGAACAAATGCCAAATGAGTCGTATGAACCTCATACACGAATGAAAGTATTTATTACAAAAGTTGAAAAGACCACGAAGGGGCCGCAAATTTTTGTATCAAGAACACACCCGGGTCTTTTAAAACGTTTGTTTGAGATTGAAGTTCCTGAAATTTTTGACGGGACGGTAGAAATTATGTCTGTGGCACGTGAAGCGGGAGACCGCTCTAAAATCTCGGTTCATGCAGATAATCCAGAAGTCGATCCTGTTGGAGCTTGCGTTGGACCTAAAGGATCACGTGTTCAAGCAATTGTAAACGAGTTAAAAGGCGAAAAAATTGATATTGTGAAATGGTCCGAAGATCCGGTAGAATTTGTTGCCAATGCGTTAAGTCCATCAAAAGTACTCGATGTCATTGTCGATGAAGATGAAAAAGCTACAACTGTGATTGTACCGGACTATCAGCTTTCTCTCGCGATAGGGAAACGCGGTCAAAATGCTAGATTAGCCGCAAAGCTAACAGGCTGGAAGATCGATATAAAAAGTGAAACAGATGCTAGAGAGTTAGGGATTTATCCGCGTGCAAATGCGAATGATTATGACTCAACTTACGAAGATAATGAATACGATGAATTTGATGATTTAATGGAAGATGAATAATCACATAAAGAGGTGAGTGGTGATGGCTGTCCAAAAAAAGATCCCTCTCAGAAAATGTGTAGCGACAGGTGAAATGAAGCCGAAGAAAGAGATGATCCGTGTCGTCCGGTCAAAAGAAGGATTGGTTGAAGTCGATCCAACCGGGAAAAAATCTGGCAGAGGTGCTTATCTTTCAAAAACTAGGATTGCGGTTGAAACCGCAAAAAAGAAAAATGTTCTCGCCCATCACCTAGAAGCAAACGTGCCAGATGAAGTGTACGAAGAACTCTTGAAATTTGTTGAAAAGGAGAGCTAGTCTCTTCATGACTCAAAACAATTGGATGTCCCTATTGGGACTTGCAAACCGTGCAAGAAAAGTAGTCTCAGGCGAAGAAAGTGTGATTCAGGAAGTAAGGAGAGGTAAAGCAAAGTTAGTCCTCTTAGCGAAAGACGCTTCCGCCAATACAATGAAAAAAGTGCTCGATAAATGTAAGTATTATCAAGTCCCAGTTTGTATGGTAGAAAGTCGCTACAAGTTAGGCCACTCCATCGGCAAGCCTGCACGGGTTATAGTATGTGTCACGGATGGGGGGTTTGCTAATAGTGTAAGGAGACTGCTTGAGGAAATTTAGCGGGGGTGAAGTATTATGACTAAATTGCGTGTTTATGAATACGCTAAAAAACATAAGCTTTCAAGTAAGGCAGTAATTGAAAAACTAAAAGAGATAAATATTGAGGTATCTAACCATATGTCAACAATAGATGAAGCAGCCATTCAAAAGTTAGAGGCCGCCTTAAAGCCGGGTGGAGAAACGAAGAACCAAAAACAGGATGCACCAAAGCAAAAGCAAGAGTCAAAACCAGTAAAAGAAGAGCAAAAGATAGAGCCAGCTCCAGCTTCTAAAAAAGGAGTTATTGTGGACGAAGACGACGATTTAACTCCACGTAAAGTAAAGGTTAAAACCGTTCCAAAACCTCGTGAAGGGAAGAAACACGAGAATGAAAATCAAAAGAAAGAATCTAAAGTTTTAACAAAAGGGAAACCAAACAATAAAAAACAAGGAAATGGCAAGAATTCCGGAAAAGGCGAAAACCATTTCCGTGAGCAGCAAGTACAGCAGCCTGTTAAGAAAAAAGAAAAAGAGCTTCCAAGCAAAATTACGTTCAAAGAGTCGTTAACGGTCGCAGAGCTTGCGAAAAAGCTGCATCGTGAACCTTCTGAAATTATTAAGAAATTATTCATGCTTGGTGTAATGGCTACAATTAATCAATCACTTGACAAAGATGCGATTGAATTGATTGCAGCTGAATACAATGTCGAGGTAATAGAAGAATTTGATATTGATATTACCGATTTAACGGTTTATATGACAGAAGACCGAAAAGAAGAATTACAGGAACGCCCTGCAGTTGTTACGATTATGGGTCACGTTGACCATGGGAAAACAACCCTGCTTGACTCGATTCGTCACACAAAAGTGACAGAAGGGGAAGCCGGCGGGATTACCCAGCATATTGGTGCGTATCAGATTGAATTAAATGGCAAAAAGATTACTTTCTTAGATACACCAGGACATGCTGCTTTTACAACGATGCGTGCACGTGGTGCCCAAGTTACCGATATCACCATTATTGTGGTTGCTGCTGATGATGGTGTGATGCCGCAAACTGTTGAAGCAATTAATCACGCAAAAGCAGCAAAGGTTCCAATCATCGTAGCTGTAAACAAAATGGATAAGCCTGCCGCCAATCCAGATCGCGTTATGCAAGAACTGACGGAGCATGGACTCATTCCAGAGGATTGGGGCGGAGATACGATCTTTGTCCAATTGTCAGCTCTCTCAGGTGATGGAATTGATAACCTTCTTGAAATGATCGTTATTGTGAGTGAAATGGAAGAGCTAAAAGCGAATCCGAACCGAAATGCATACGGTACTGTCATTGAAGCACAACTTGATAAAGGAAGAGGATCTGTCGCGACATTACTTGTTCAAAACGGTACACTTCATGTCGGAGATCCAATCGTAGTAGGAAATACGTTTGGACGTGTTCGTGCGATGGTCAATGATCTCGGCCGCAGAGTAAAAGAAGCAGGTCCGTCAACTCCAGTTGAGATTACAGGGTTAAATGATGTTCCTCAAGCCGGTGACCGTTTTGTCGTATTTGATGATGAAAAAACAGCCCGTCAGGTTGGGGAAGCAAGAGCTCAGGCAGCCATTCAGGCACAGCGCAGTGAAAAATCAAAAGTCACCCTTGAAAATCTATTCGAACAAATGAAACAAGGGGAAGTAAAAGACCTTAATGTTGTCATTAAGGCGGATGTTCAAGGTTCGGCAGAAGCATTAGCAGCCTCTCTTCAAAAAATTGATGTAGAAGGCGTTAATGTAAAAATTGTTCACTCCGGTGTGGGTGCAATTAATGAATCGGATATTATCCTAGCGTCTGCTTCTAATGCCATTGTGGTTGGTTTCAATGTTCGTCCAGATGTTAATGCAAAACGTGCTGCTGAAGCAGAAAACGTTGAAATTCGTCTGCACCGCATTATTTATAAAGTCATTGATGAAATTGAAGCAGCGATGAAAGGTATGCTTGACCCTGAATTCGAGGAAAAAGTAATCGGTCAGGCAGAAGTTCGGACTACCTTCAAAGTATCCAAAATTGGTACGATTGCAGGGAGCTATGTAACAGACGGCAAGATAACGAGAGATTCTGGCGTTCGTTTGATTCGTAACGGAGTTGTCATCTTTGAAGGAGAAATTGATGCATTAAAGCGTTTCAAAGATGATGTGAAAGAAGTTTCTCAAGGTTATGAATGTGGAATAACAATTCGCAACTTTAACGATATTAAAGAAGGCGATGTTATCGAAGCATATATCATGGAAGAAGTGGAAAGAGCTTGATCGTAAGTGCTTCTATTGAATGTTTGATTTATGACGCCCGCTCCCTTAAAGAGAAGCGGGCGGTTTTACAAAGAATCATGAACAGACTTGCGCAAACGTTTAATATTGCTGTGGCGGAAGTTGACCATCAGGATGTGTGGCAGCGGACCACGATCGCAATAGTAACGGTGAATTCGTCGAATGTAACGGCCGAAAAAGAATCCAAAGAGCCTTACAATTTATTGACTCTTTTCCCGAAATCGAACGGACTGTTACTCATATAGAACGGTTATAACCTCGAGGTGATTAGGATGAGTTTTAGAGCCAATAGAGTCGCAGAACAAATGAAGAAAGAGCTGGGGGATATCATTGGTCGGAAAATAAAAGACCCGCGTATTGGATTTGTTACAGTTACAGATGTACGGGTAACTGGTGACCTTCAGCAGGCAAAAGTATATATTTCAATTCTGGGTGACGAAGAAAAGAAACAAGAATCGTTAAAAGCTCTGGCGAAAGCGAAAGGGTTCATTCGCACCGAAATAGGGCAAAGAATTCGTCTTCGTAAAACCCCTGAACTTCTATTTGAAGTAGATGAAGCAATGGAGTATGGCAATCGAATTGAGAATCTGCTTCATGAAATAAAAAAAGAAGATGAGAATTAGAAGGAAGACAATTAGGATTGGCATGACCCCAATCCTTTTTGTACTTTATATGTATAAAATTTTAGCAATGTAGTATATTCGGCGCAGTTAAAATTTTTAGGAATAAAGTACGACGGGCAAAAGACTAGTCAAGCTATACATCATGACGTGGCGTTTCGAGCGTGATAAGTGCAACTAGGCAATCGCCTGCGCCTAAAGGCTTGGAGCTAGCCAAGTTTTCTTTATATGTAAAGGTTTAAAGGAGCTGAGACGAACTTGGACGGAGTGTTACCTCTTTATAAACCGAAAGGCGTAACCTCACACGATTGTGTGAATCGATTACGAAAGATTTTTCAGACTAAAAAAGTGGGACATACAGGCACATTAGACCCAGATGTAACCGGCGTTTTGCCGATATGTATCGGGGGCGCCACCCGAATCAGCGAATACCTGTTAAACAGTCCCAAAGGATACGAGGGCGAGGTGACCCTTGGCATGGCAACAACAACGGAAGATGCATCTGGTGAGGTGGTCCAGGAAACAAACATATCCTCCATAACCAGGGAAGAGATTGAAAAAGCAATGAACCAATTAACAGGCACCTTCATCCAAGTGCCCCCAATGTATTCAGCTGTGAAAGTAAACGGAAAAAAATTGTATGAGTATGCGCGGGAAGGCAAAGAAGTGGAACGCCCCAAACGGGAAATTACCGTCTTTAAGTGGACGCTCGAGAGTGATCAAGAGGTATTTGAGGGTCCCTATCCCAGCTTTCGTTTTTCAGTACAATGCAGTAAAGGAACCTATGTCCGAACTTTAGCGGTTATGATCGGTGAGGTATTAGGCGTTCCAGCGTTTATGTCTGATTTAAAACGGACGAAATCATCTATTTTTACACTGGCCGATTGTAAAACCTTTGAGGAATTAGAAGCGGCCAAAGAAAGAAATGAGCTGGCTGCCCTTCTAGTTCCGATTTCTGTAGCCCTATCTGATTTGCCCAAATTTGTAATCCATGATACATTAGCAAGTAAAGTGCAAAACGGAATGGTCTTAGAAAAAGAGCTGCTTTCCTTTTACAAAGGAGAAGAATCCTTTTTGTTCGTAGATGAATCTGGTAAGGCCCTAGCCATTTATCGTGTACATCCCAATAAATCAAATTTACTGAAACCTGAAAAGGTATTTCATTTTTAGAGATATAAAGGAGTAGGAGACATTGGAAGTCATTGCTTTAAATTATCCCCATTCTATGAAAAAACAAGATTTTCCGAAGCTGGCTCTAGCTCTTGGCTATTTTGATGGGGTACATCTAGGTCATCAAAAGGTGATTCAAACAGCTGTTGAGTATGCGAAAGAACATGATATAAAAAGTGCGGTCATGACATTTAACCCGCATCCAATCGTTGTTTTAAAAAAATCAAGCCATATTGATACAATCACACCCTTGGATCAAAAAATAGAACTGATTCGCTCATTAGGCGTGGATTATATATTCGTTGTAAGCTTTACGGAGGAGTTTGCCCAACTCGAACCTCAAGATTTTGTCGATCAATATCTGATTGGGTTAAATGTACAGCACGTAGTAGCCGGATTTGATTATACATACGGCCGGTTCGGAAAAGGAACAATGGACACATTATCCGCCCATTCACGAGGTCAATTTACACAAACAACAGTAGAAAAGTTAGAAAAAAAAGGCGTCAAAGTAAGCTCTTCAGCGATACGAAGCTTCTTATTAAATGGTGAGTTAGAGAGGGTCAAAGAGT
Organism: Bacillus oleivorans; assembly: GCF_900207585.1. GTDB lineage: Bacteria > Bacillota > Bacilli > Bacillales > JC228 > Bacillus_BF > Bacillus_BF oleivorans. The sequence continues at coordinate 212,377 of NZ_OAOP01000007.1, forward strand.
TTTTAGGCCGTTATTATTCAGTGCAGGGAACAGTTGTCCACGGAAAGAAGCGGGGAAGACTGCTGGGATTCCCGACGGCGAATATCCTGCTCGACCATGAAACTCTTAAACCTCCTGTCGGGGTATATGCGGTAAAGGTTTTACTTCATAATAAATGGCACGTGGGAGCCTGTAATTTTGGCTATAATATCACGTTCGAAGATGGGCCATTAGAGCCGCAGGCAGAGGTCTATATCTTAGATTTTTCAGGTGATATCTATGGTGAAACCCTTGTGGTTGAATGGCATAAACGCCTTCGGGACGAACTAAAGTTTTCCAATATAGATGACCTGATTGCTCAAATTAAACAGGATGCGGACGATGCAAGGGCCTACTTTGAAAAATAGTTTTACTTTTTATGCCTCAAAAAGGTTACTTATTCGCAACGTTTAAAGTTAACCATAGACTTGATTTTTTATCGAGATAATAGTATGCTATGAAACGTAAGTCTTTAAGAACCGTTGCTTGGCAATTCGACTCACCAACGATTGCTCGGTAATTGGGGATTTTGATTAATAGGAGGTGAAAAGGATGGCAATCACTCAAGAACGCAAACGCGAATTGATTGAAGAGTACAAAACTCACGAAAATGACACTGGTTCTCCAGAAGTTCAAATCGCTGTCCTAACGGAAGAGATTAACAACTTGAACGAACATTTACGTACGCATAAAAAAGATCACCATTCACGTCGTGGTCTTATGAAGATGGTTGGTAGACGTCGTAATCTATTAACTTACCTTCGCAACAAAGATGTTCAGCGTTACCGTGAGCTTATTAATAAGCTTGGTTTACGTAGATAATTAGATATGCGGAAGCGTACCATTTGCAACGTATGGACATTACTTTCGCCGTAGAGAGATAAAGGAAACACGGCGACCGCAAGGGAGTCGATGTTGACTTATCGACCGGAGGTGAGGGAAGTCCACTAGTTGCTGGGTGCTGGAGTTAGACAGTAGCGAAAGCGGGATTATTCCCGCTTTTTCTTATACAAATAAGAAAAGCGAAAGCGCCCGTTCAGCGACGGACGGACTGGACTGAACCTCGAGTGGGATAAAGGAAAACACGACGACCGGCAGGGGGTTGATGTTGACTTATCAATCAGAGGTGACTGGAAATCTAAAAGCGAACAGGCCAGACAACGCTTGCGCTTCCGACTAAGTAGCGCTCTTTGCTTCTGTAGGAGGAGGTGAAGCGCTCGAGGGACGCACGCGTGGAGCTGGATAAGTCCGATAGGCGCTGAGTGCTGGAGCTAGACAGTAATCATAGTTCAGAATTTATTATGCTTATAATAAATAGCACAACCGGATTACATAATTCTTGTTTTATTTTACATATTCATTTTAAGGTTATAATCGAAAGTGTATACTTATAATAATAGCAAACTTAAGGGTTTAGAAAGAACTAAACCTCTATAGTGAAAGCAAGAGAGGGGTTTATTTACGAATGGAACAAGAGAAACAAGTCTTTTCCATAGATTGGGCAGGTCGTAAATTGTCTGTTGAAATCGGACAGTTGGCGAAGCAAGCCAATGGCGCAGTTCTTGTCCGATATGGAGAAACAGGAGTTTTAAGTACAGCAACTGCTTCAAAAGAACCAAAAAACCTGGATTTCTTTCCGCTTACAGTAAACTACGAAGAAAGATTATATGCAGTCGGAAAAATTCCAGGGGGATTTATTAAACGCGAAGGCCGTCCCAGTGAGAAAGCAATCTTAGCGAGCCGCTTAATCGACAGGCCGATTCGCCCTTTATTTGCAGATGGGTTCCGAAATGAAGTCCAGCTTGTCAGTATTGTAATGAGTGTAGACCAGGATTGTTCGTCCGAAATGGCGGCTATGTTTGGATCTTCCCTGGCATTAATGATCTCCGATATCCCGTTTGAAGGTCCGATAGCAGGTGTAGTTGTCGGCCGGGTAGATGGTGAATTTATTATCAACCCTACAGTTGAACAAATGGATAAAAGCGATATCAACTTAACGGTAGCAGGCACGAAAGACGCGATTAACATGGTTGAAGCTGGGGCGAATGAAGTACCAGAAGAAGTCATGTTAGAAGCAATCATGTTTGGTCATGAAGAAATCAAGCGTCTTATCGCATTCCAAGAAGAGATTCAAGCCAAAGTCGGAAAAGAAAAAATGGAAGTGACGCTATATAAAGTAGATGAAGAGCTAGAGAAAAAAGTACGTTCTATGTGCGAATCCGAAATGGTACAAGCCGTCCAGGTCGTAGAAAAGCATGCACGTGAAGATGCGATTCAAGCGGTTAAAAATCGTGTAGTCGAACAATTTGAGGCAGAAGAAGCAGAAGATGATACCATGAAGCAGGTTAAAGAAATCCTGCAAAAAATCGTAAAATCTGAAGTGCGCCGTCTCATTACTGAAGAAAAGGTTCGACCTGACGGAAGAAAGCTAGATGAAATTCGCCCGCTGTCATCTGAAGTTGGTTTGCTTCCTAGAACACACGGTTCAGGATTATTTACAAGAGGACAAACCCAAGCTTTAAGTATCTGTACTTTAGGAGCCTTAGGCGATGTACAAGTACTGGACGGGCTTGGGATTGAAGAGTCCAAACGTTTTATGCATCACTACAATTTCCCACACTTTTCAGTAGGGGAAACTGGTCCGATTCGCGGACCAGGGCGAAGAGAAATTGGACATGGTGCACTGGGTGAAAGAGCGCTAGAGCCTGTTGTCCCATCTGAAAAGGATTTTCCATATACGATTCGTCTTGTATCTGAAGTACTAGAGTCAAACGGATCTACATCTCAAGCTTCGATTTGTGCCAGTACATTAGCGATGATGGATGCTGGTGTCCCAATTAAAGCACCTGTAGCTGGTATTGCCATGGGACTCGTTAAATCTGGAGAGCATTATTCCATTTTAACTGATATTCAGGGAATGGAAGATCATCTGGGTGATATGGACTTTAAGGTAGCAGGAACCGAAAAAGGGGTCACTGCACTGCAAATGGATATTAAAATCGAAGGTTTATCTCGTGAAATTTTAGAAGAAGCCCTTCAGCAAGCTAAGACCGGGCGGATGCATATATTGAAGTCGATGCTGGCAACACTATCAGCACCAAGAGGTCAATTGTCTCCGTACGCACCGAAAATTTTGCAAATGACGATAAATCCTGATAAAATCCGTGATGTAATTGGGCCAAGCGGTAAACAAATTAACAAGATTATCGAAGAAACAGGCGTAAAAATTGATATCGAACAAGATGGTACGATCTTCATTTCATCTACAAATGAAGAAATGAACCAAAAAGCGAAGAAAATCATTGAAGATATCGTGAGAGAGGTAGAGGTCGGACAGCTTTATCTCGGAAAGGTAAAACGAATCGAGAAGTTCGGTGCCTTTGTTGAAATCTTCAATGGCAAAGACGGTTTGGTTCACATTTCTGAATTGGCTGAGGAAAGAGTTAAATCAGTTGAAGATGTTGTGAAGATTGGTGATGAAATCTTAGTAAAGGTTACGGAAATCGATAAACAAGGCAGAGTCAATCTATCTAGAAAAGCCGTGCTTCGTGACCAAAAGGCACAAGCTGAACAACAATCATAAGTTTAAGGTCAGGGCATGAACCCTGATCTTTTTTACACTTTAAGAAGAACAATAAAGTGATAAATGAATAAAGTACATAGAGTGATTTAGGGTTAGTCGCAAGTAAGAGACAAGTTATGATCGATTGTTCTACCTTGTCCCTCCGATTCATACTTTAATGATAAGGGGGAAGGTATGAATGAAACGATATGTAAAATGGCTCTTATGTGTAGCAATCGCGACTTTAATAATTCAAAATCCATGGACATCTCAATATGTAAGCAGCTTAAAGCAAGCTTCTGTACCCGTGGCGAAAAACATGGAATTATATAATCAAATTCAAGATTATGCCCAATCCGTTTATATACCGCCAAAAGATGCGAAAATCGATCGGGTATGGAAAAAAACCCCGGGTCTCAATGGCTTAAAAGTCGATATCGATGCTTCCTATCAGAATATGAAAAAAGAGGGAAAATTCATTGAAAATCTGTTAGTTTATCAGCAAGTCCCGCCAAACACGCATCTTCGTGAACTTCCGGCGGAACCGATCTATAAGGGTCATCCGGATAAGCCAATGGTCGCATTTCTCGTCAATGTCGCTTGGGGAGAAGAATACTTATTAGATATTTTAGCAACATTAAAAAAGCATAATGTAAAAGCAACCTTTTTCTTAGAGGGCAGATGGGTGCAAAAAAATCCAGACCTTGCTAAAATGATAGCCGAAGGTCATCATGATATTGGGAACCATTCTTATAGCCATCCTGATTTAAAAACACTTCCAACCGGCAAGACATATGATGAACTAAAAAAAACAAATGAAATTATCGAGGCAACAACGGGCATTAAGCCTGTATGGTTTGCTCCTCCATCAGGTGCCTTTCGCAACGAAACGGTTGAAATTGCCCGTCAGCTTAATATGGAGACCGTCATGTGGAGTGTCGATTCGATCGACTGGCAAAAGCCAACCAAACAGGTATGGCTCGGACGTGTTTTGCCTAAGCTTCATAACGGAGCAATGATTCTGATGCATCCGACCGAATCAACAAGAGATTCCATTGAAACATTAATAATAGAAGCCAAAAAGAGAGGGTATCAAATCGGTACCGTATCGAAACTGCTAAGCGAAGAGCGGATTCTATCAACGAAAGAGGAGCAGCGGCTTTCTGATCACAAATAAGATACATATTTACAGCTAGAGGAGGACTTTTATTGCTGACTAAACACATTTGTCAAAATGGAGTAAGAATTGTACTAGAAAATATTCCAACGGTTCGCAGTGTAGCGATTGGCGTTTGGATCGGAACAGGTTCCAGAAATGAATCAGCTGAAAACAACGGAATTTCTCACTTTTTAGAGCACATGTTTTTTAAAGGTACAAAAACAAGAAATGCACGAGAAATTGCTGAAAGCTTTGATTCAATCGGCGGACAGGTTAACGCTTTCACGTCCAAAGAGTATACCTGTTATTACGCAAAAGTACTAGACACACACGCCTCCTTTGCGTTGGATGTGTTAGCTGATATGTTTTTTAACTCTACCTTCGAAGAGGGCGAGCTTCAAAAGGAGAAAAATGTCGTATATGAAGAAATTAAAATGTATGAAGATACGCCAGATGATATTGTCCATGACCTTTTAAGCCAGGCAATTTACGGGAAACACCCTCTAGGGTTTCCGATTCTCGGATCAGAAGATACATTAAAGACGTTCAATGGCGATACTTTGCGAACCTATATGCAAGAAAGATATACCCCTGAGAATGTGGTGATTTCAATTGCTGGTAATATTCCGGATAGCTTTATTAAAGAAGTAGAGAAATATTTTGGTGAGTATCAATCTACCCATGTTAACAATGAGAAGGAGAAGGAGCCTTTCTTCCATCAGCAATTTTTCACAAGAAAAAAAGAAGTAGAACAGGCACATCTTTGCTTAGGATTTAACGGTTATCCGGTTGGTCATGAAAAAGTATACAGCCTCATAGTCTTGAATAATATTTTGGGCGGAAGCATGAGCAGCCGCCTATTCCAGGAAGTAAGGGAACAAAGAGGCTTAGCGTATTCGGTCTACTCCTATCACACCTCTTATAAAGACAGCGGCTCTGTCACGATTTATGGCGGTACAGGAGCCAAACAATTAGACTTACTGTATGAAACGATTGATCAAACACTAAAACAATTAAAACAACAAGGCGTAACTGAAAAAGAATTAAATAACAGTAAAGAACAGCTCAAAGGCAATTTAATGCTCAGTTTAGAAAGCACGAATAGCCGCATGAGCCGTAATGGAAAGAATGAATTACTATTAAAACGCCATCGTTCCCTAGATGAAATAACAGAAGAAATTGATTCGGTTACATTAAAAGATGTTGCAAAAGTTGCCAATGAAATTTTCCAGGAAGGTCAGCTGTCCGTTTCTCTGATCAGCCCAGAAGGCAGACTTCCTGAGGCTTTAAAGGAAAAAGTAGAAATATGATGTAAAAGGAATGTGCCTGTTCTCACATAAAGCGTGAGGGTGGGCACTTTTTTGTGGATAGATTGATTGTTTGGGACTTTTTCAATTTATAGTGCACATAAAACTTGATTAAATTTTCAAAGTTTCATTCTAAAAATTCGCCCATTACTATACATATGAATAAAGGACAAACTGCAGAAGGGAGCTTGAATGATGAGATTAAGTGAACTGAGTGGGAAAGAAATTGTTGACGTCAAGAAAGCAGAGAGATTAGGAGTCCTTGGTCAAACGGATTTAGAAATTAATGAAAAAGGCCAAATTTTAGCATTGCTGATCCCAACTGGCAAATGGTTTGGATTCAAGCGCCAGGGAGGCGAAATCCGCGTTCCTTGGAAGCATATAAAGAAGATTGGCAGTGACATGATTATTATTGATATTCCGGATGAAACGGAAGAAGCATACGAAGAAACTGTTTAACGTAACCGCTGCGTAGCGGTTTTTTATTTTGATAAAAGTTCATTAAACCCGGTCATTACATATACCTTAGTAGGCGCTCAAAAATTAAAAAATCCAATTACCGCTCAATAACTTAGGTTCCCACCCACTCAAAAGCAAACCCATTCAGTACCTCAACCTACACTCAAAACCCTCAATCCCCAATCAAAAACCCAAACCCGCGCTCATTAACCCTTCCCCCAACCTCCTTCACAAATCTTCTCGATTCTTTCTCACCTAATAAGTTATTAGCTCATAAACTGATGAAGGAGTATGGTTTTTTAAATTCAATCAGAAAGATCGGAAACCAAGAGAAGGTGATAGTGACATGCTAACAGGAATGCACGTAGCTGTCATAGGCGGCGATGCCAGACAGCTTGAAATCATTAAGATGCTGATTGAGCAGGATGCGAAAATTACACTGATTGGTTTTGAACAATTAGATCATGCGTTTACTGGTGCTGCAAAAGAAAAAGTTACAGATGCCGATTTTAGTGATATGGATGCAATTATACTGCCTGTAGCAGGGACCAATAATGAAGGCCAGGTAGATACGATTTTTTCAAATGAAAAGGTAGTACTTACAGAGGAATTATTAAAACAAACACCTGAACATTGCACGATTTATTCTGGGATTAGTAATCCGTATTTAGACAAAATGACTGCAGGTGCAAAACGAAATCTGGTTAAATTGTTTTCGCGGGATGATGTGGCGATTTATAATTCGATTCCAACTGTAGAAGGAACGATTATGATGGCGATCCAGCACACTGATTTTACCATCCATGGATCCAATGTCATTATATTGGGTCTAGGGAGGGTTGGGATGAGTGTTGCGAGAGCATTTGCAAGCTTAGGCGCCAAAGTAAAAGTAGGAGCGCGCAAGTCAGAACATATTGCCCGAATTACTGAGATGGGTCTGACACCTTTTCACTTAGATGATTTCGATTCAGTCGTTAAAGATGTAGATATTTGTATCAATACCATTCCAGCATTAATTGTTAAAGCATCGATTATATCCAAGATGCCTTCACACACACTGATTATCGATATTGCTTCAAAGCCAGGCGGAACTGACTTCAGATACGCAGAAAAACGCGGGATTAAAGCTCTTTTAGCACCAAGCTTACCAGGAATTGTCGCCCCAAAGACAGCGGGTCAAATATTAGCTGGAGTCCTTTCTCAGCTTTTAGAACAGGATTTAAAAAATAGAAAGGGGTAAATCTTTTTATGAGTTTAAAAGGGAAAAGAATTGGATTCGGAATTACAGGATCACATTGTACGTATGAAGAAGTTTTTCCTGAAATAGAAGGATTGGTGAATGAGGGAGCTGAAGTGGTTCCGGTTGTGTCCTTTACGGTTAAAAGCACCAATACACGATTCGGCGAAGGTGCCGAGTGGATTCGGAAGATTGAAGAGGTAACAGGCAGAGAAGTGATTGATTCGATTGTTAAGGCTGAGCCGCTTGGTCCGAAAGAACCGCTCGATTGTATGGTGATTGCCCCGTTAACAGGAAACTCAATGAGTAAATTCGCCAATGCTTTGACCGATTCCCCGCCGCTAATGGCTGCGAAAGCGACTCTGCGTAACTACCGGCCTGTTGTATTAGGAATTTCTACAAATGATGCATTGGGATTAAATGGTGTGAATCTGATGAGACTGATGGCAGCGAAGGATATTTATTTTATTCCATTCGGCCAAGATGATCCATTTAAAAAGCCAAAGTCAATGGTGGCAGATATGACATTATTAAAAGACACCGTCTTAGCTGCGCTGGAAGGTAAACAATTTCAGCCTGTTTTAAGAGAAAGATATAAAAATCCGAGATTATAAAAAAAAGCCCCTTTTATTTCTTAAAAAATGGTGATATAGTATTTAAATTCAATCGATTGTATCAGTCGCAGAATATGATAAAATAAGGATAAACACAAAAATGGAAAGGGAGTCACCTATGGAGAGAAATACTGGATACCATGTTGCAGTAGTAGGTGCAACTGGTGCAGTTGGGGAACAAATGCTAAAGACTTTAGATGCTCTAGAATTTCCTATCAGTCAATTAACCTTACTTTCTTCTGCCCGCTCTGCCGGCAAGAAGATTAGTTTTAAGGATGAAGAATATACAGTTCAAGAAGCAAAACCAGAAAGCTTTGAAGGTGTAGATATTGCCTTGTTTAGTGCAGGCGGCAGTGTCTCAAAACTATTAGCGCCTGAAGCAGTGAAGCGCGGGGCTGTAGTGGTTGATAACACGAGTGCATTCAGAATGGATCCGAATGTGCCGCTTGTAGTTCCTGAAGTAAATGAAAATGACTTACATGATCACAATGGGATTATTGCCAATCCTAACTGTTCTACGATTCAAATGGTGGTTGCGCTTGAACCAATCCGTCAAGCTTTTGGCCTGAAAAAAGTAGTCGTATCCACGTACCAGGCGGTCTCTGGTGCCGGTCACCTGGCAATCGACGAATTGAAGAGTCAGGCTGAAGCGATGTTAAAAGGAGAAACGGTTGAACCAAAATTTCTCCCGGTAAAAGCGGATAAAAAACATTATCCGATCGCTTTCAATGCGATTCCGCAAATTGATGTGTTCCAGGAAAATGGCTTTACTTATGAAGAAATGAAAATGATTAATGAAACGAAAAAAATTATGCATATGCCAGAATTAAAGGTAGCCGCTACATGTGTAAGGCTGCCAGTTGTTGCTGGACACTCAGAATCTGTTTATATCGAAGTGGAAAAAGAGGGAGTCTCAACAGACGAAGTAAGAACATTGCTCAGTCAAGCAGATGGTGTGACATTAGAGGATAATCCTGAAGAACAAATCTACCCTATGCCTTTGTTAGCCGAAGGAAAACCGGATGTGTTTGTCGGAAGAATTAGAAAAGATTTGGATGAAGACCGTGGTTTCCATTTATGGGTTGTCTCAGATAACCTTCTTAAAGGAGCGGCTTGGAATTCAGTTCAAATTGCCTGGTCTCTAGTGAAACAGGATTTATTAACAAGAAAGAACTGACAATAATTTAGATCAAAGCATAAAATAAGGTCTGCCGAAATAAATTGTTCACAACATAATTGGGGTGGAAGTATGAAAATCGTCGTACAAAAATTTGGTGGTACTTCGGTTAGAAATGAAGAAGGGCGTTCGTTTGCGATCTCCCATATTAAACAGGCGCTAAAAGACGGCTATAAGGTAGTCGCTGTCGTTTCGGCGATGGGAAGACAGGGAGATCCGTATTCGACTGATTCTTTATTATCGTTAATTAATGGCGCCGGGACTCATGTGAGTAAAAGGGAACAAGATTTGCTTTTATCTTGCGGAGAGACAATCTCGAGTATAGTTTTTTCAAACGAATGTCAAAAAAGCGGGTTAAAGGCAATCAGTTTAACAGGTGCACAGGCTGGCTTTAGAACGAACCAGGAGCACACAGCCGCACGTATTATTGAAATGAGATGCGATCGCTTAATTACGGAATTAGAAAAATATGATGTTGTCATTGTGGCCGGCTTCCAGGGAGCAACCAAGAGCGGTGAAATTACAACAATTGGCCGCGGCGGCAGCGATACATCTGCTGCAGCATTAGGGGCCGCTATAAATGCTGAATGGATTGATATTTTTACAGATGTGGAAGGGGTCATGACAGCCGATCCAAGAATCGCTGAAAAAGCGAGACCTTTAACAGTTGTCACCTACAATGAAATTTGCAATATGGCTTATCAGGGTGCGAAAGTGATCCACCCAAGAGCCGTAGAAATTGCGATGCAGGCAAAAATTCCTATTCGGATCCGGTCTACTTATTCGCAAGGGCCGGGAACGCTTGTCACAACCATAAACCGCGGAAATCGCGGCAGTGACGTGAGAGAGAAGCCCGTTACCGGTATAGCCCATCTGGCTCCGGTTACACAAATCAAGGTTAGAGCGAAAAAGGCTGAATATGATTTACAAGCTAAAGTCTTCAAAGCAATGGCGATGGAGCAGATTAGCGTTGACTTAATCAATATTTCTCCAAATGGGGTTGTCTATACGGTATTAGACAGTGTAACCGACAAGGCGCTCAATACCTTAAGATCTATCGGTCTTGATCCGCAATATGAAACAGGTTGTGCTAAAGTCTCTGTTGTCGGAGCAGGAATGACAGGTGTGCCGGGAGTTACCGCTAAAATTGTTTCAGCGCTTACGGATAAAGGGATTAGAATTCTCCAATCAGCTGACAGTCATACGACAATATGGGTTCTTGTAAAAGAGAGCGATCTAAAGACAGCTGTCAACGCCTTACATGACGCATTTGAACTTGAAAAAGATACAGCTGACATTCGGGCATTGCATTTTCTACAAAAACCATAAAGAGGAAGTGATTGGATGGCTTTATTTGGTAGGGTTTCGACTGCAATGGTAACGCCATTAGATAAAAGAGGTAATATAGACTTTGGGAAAACAACTCAATTAATTGAATATTTAATTGTAAATGGAACGGATTCTTTAGTAGTCGCGGGAACGACTGGAGAATCTGCTACTTTAACGACAGAAGAAAAGGTTGCTCTTTTTCGTCATGTCGTTAAAGTAGTCAACAAACGAATTCCTGTCATTGCAGGAACAGGATCTAATAACACCTATGCATCCCTTGAGCTAACGAAAAGGGCAGAAGCTGAAGGTGCAGATGGATGCTTATTAGTTGTTCCTTACTACAATAAACCAAATCAGCAAGGAATCTATCAGCATTATAAAACGATTGCAGAAGGAACCTCCTTGCCAGTCATGCTCTATAATGTTCCTGGCCGGACAGTAGCTAATATGGCTCCAGATACAGTCATCAGATTGGCTGAGATCCCAAATGTGGTTGCCCTGAAAGAGGCAAGCGGGAACTTAGATGCTATGACAGAAGTGATCGCGAATACACCTGATGATTTCGATGTATATAGTGGTGACGATGGATTAACAATCCCAGCACTTTCAATTGGTGGAGCTGGTGTTGTCTCAGTTGCATCTCATGTAATTGGTAAGGAAATGCAACAGATGATTGAGCTTTTTGTATCAGGGAATACACAAGCGGCTGCCAAACTCCATCAAAAGCTGTTGCCTTTCATGAAAGAAATCTTTAAAGCTCCAAGTCCGGTTCCGATTAAAACGGCTTTACAAATAAAGGGATTAGATGTTGGGTCGGTTCGATTACCTTTAGTCCCTTTAGTAGAGGACGAAAGGGTTTCTTTAATGAAGGTCATGCAGGCACTCTAAAACCGCCATATTTGATCTGAACCCAAAAAGTTAGACACAGAAATTTAGGCAGCTACTTGGGCATGATTTCGGTATTGAACCGGACTCATGCCTTTTAATTTTGCCTT